>JAEUTM010000339.1 GCA_016788025.1 Bacteroidia bacterium | reverse complement strand
GACACGGTACTCAAACATGATAAATTTTTCTTCAATTTTTGCTTGTTGCAAAACCTCTGAGGCTGCCGCCTTGTATGCAGAAATAAGCCCACTAACACCAAGCAGAGTGCCGCCGAAATAACGCACAACAACAATCAGTATATTGGTTAGGTCCCGTGATTGTATCTGCGAAAAGATTGGTTTTCCGGCTGTATTTGAAGGTTCTCCATCGTCATTCGTTCGAAATGCCAGTTTATCAGCGCCTAGTCGCCAGGCATAACAGTGGTGGTTGGCAGTGGGGTGTTCTTTCCGAAGTGAATTTAACTTCGCTTTTATCTCGGCTTCTGATAAAACCGGAAATGCATATGCCAGAAAACGCGATCCTTTTTCTCGTACCACTGCTTCGTAAGTTTGATCTATGGTCAGATATGAGTCGGAAAAAAGCAATATTTTTACGCTCTAAATTTAATCCCAATTTTTACAGGAAACTAAATTTAATTACTTTCGGTTTATGAGAAAATTTTGCTGGTTCCTGTATTTGGCTGCTTTTTTCCTTTGGGGAACCATCAAAGCTCAGCACATCTATTATAAGAATCCCGACGCTAAAACAATCCGTGTTTTTAAAGATTCCGCCAAACGCATTTTAAATCTCGATACTGGTAATTTACTTGCTAAACAGTTTAATTATGTCCTGAAATTTTATCCGGAAATGAGGGTGAAAAACATCATCGTTGAATTTAAACCCTCCTCCAAAACTGTTCATACGAAGCCCAAATTTGGCGCAATCTTTAAACTTCCTGAACAAAGAGTTTACAAAATCACTCTTAGCCGTGGCACCAAAACCACACTGGACAGCATTCTGATTGACAACCTGAGTTTTAATTCTCAATTAGGACTTATTGCCAACCAGGTGAGCATCATAGAAGATCTAAGTACAGGTGGTTTTTTTAATTTTATTTCCTGGTACGTTAAACATCTCACACATAAGGGTTCGAAAAAAATCCTGACGGAAGCGGAGCAAAAAACACTGGAGGTTGGTCTCGGCTACCAGCTATTGTCTTACAACCGCGAGTGTGAAGAAAAACTTAAAATAGACAACTGGACCAGTACCAAAGGATATACAAACTATATGCGGCATTACCGGAACCGGGCCATGAAACCGCAACTCATTGTGAATCTGATGAACGATATGCCGGTTTACGTCAGCAAAACTTACAAATAGATGCATTGTATTTTGTACGATGTACCATGTAACATGTTTTATAATCGTTAGATCACGTACATGTTACAAGATACAAGGTACATCCTCGCAGTAAACTATCTCAAATACAACATCTCCCTGTATTTCGGAAGTGGCCATACCGCATCATCGATAATGAACTCTAATTTATCCACCTGGTAACGAATGGTTTCAAAATGAGGTTTTACTTTATCGCAATAAGCGTGCGCCTGTTTTTTGGCTGTATCAAGATTGTTTGCCTTTTTACGCTCTTCGCGCATTTCTTCCGCAGCTTTGATAATAATGTTGGTACGTTCGCTTAGTTCTTTTACCAGCTCAATTTGCGTTTCAGCAGCCTTCTTAAAATCGGCGGCGCTTAATATATTTTTAAGTCCATTGATGTTATCCACCAATACTTTCTGGTAAGCAATAGCCGCAGGTGCAATCTGATTGTTTACCATATCAGCGATGATACGAGACTCGATCTGGATCTTCTTGGTATATGTTTCCAGGTAAATCTCATAACGCGACTCCTGCTCGCGATGATTCAGAATATTAAGGTTTTCAAAAAGATTCATGCTCTTTTTGGTTACAAAAGCTTCAAGTGCACCCGGTGTAGTCGGAATATTAGACAGTCCGCGTTTTTTAGCTTCAGCTTTCCATTCATCACCATATCCATTTCCTTCGAAGCGGATTTTTTTAGACTCGATGATATAACGTTTTAAAACCTGGAAGATCGCATCGTCCTTCTCAAGCTGTTTTTTGGTCATCAACGTGTCAACCTCATTTTTAAAGGCAATTAACTGTTCGGCAACAATAGCGTTCAATACAGTCATGGCGCCTGCACAATTAGCAGTAGAACCCACAGCACGGAATTCAAATTTATTTCCGGTAAACGCAAAAGGTGAGGTGCGGTTACGATCGGTATTGTCAAGCAATATATCCGGAATTTTTCCAATGCTAAGTTTAAGCGCGGTTTTTTCTTCAGGACTCATTTTTTTATCTCCGACACTTTTCTCAATCTCGTCCAGTACCTTATTCAATTGTTCGCCAAGGAAAACACTCATAATTGCAGGTGGGGCTTCGTTCGCGCCAAGACGGTGATCGTTATTTGCGGAAGCAATACAAGCGCGCATAAGATCAGCATGCTCGTAAACAGCTTTAATAGTATTGATAAAGAAAGTAAGGAACTGTAAATTGGTTTTAGGTGTTTTGCCGGGAGACAAAAGATTTTTTCCTGCGCTTGTAGCGAGACTCCAGTTGTTATGTTTACCGCTTCCGTTCACACCTGCATATGGTTTTTCATGCAGTAGTACGCGGAAGTTATGACGCATTGCAACTTTTTGCATTACATCCATCAAAAGCTGGTTGTGGTCCACCGCGATATTAATTTCTTCAAAAACAGGAGCGCATTCGAACTGAGCAGGAGCTACTTCATTGTGACGGGTACGCACCGGGATACCTAAGAGATGACTCTCATATTCGAAATCTTTCATAAATGCAAGAACACGATCGGGAATAGAACCCCAATAATGATCTTCTAATTGCTGTCCCTTTGCAGAAGCGTGACCGAATAAAGTCCTTCCCGTTTGCTGAAGGTCGTAGCGGATATTATAAAGCGCTGCATCGATCAGGAAATATTCCTGTTCCCACCCAAGAGTACCGATAACCTTAGTCACATTTTTATCAAAATACTGGCATACTTCGGTGGCAGCTTTATCAAGAGCAGAAAGAGACTTTAATAAAGGTGTTTTAAAATCGAGAGCCTCGCCTGTGTAAGAAACGAAAATAGTAGGGATGCACAGAGTGTTGCCCCAGATAAATGCAGGAGATGTAGGATCCCATGCGGTGTAACCGCGCGCTTCAAAAGTACTGCGTACGCCACCATTTGGAAAAGAAGAAGCATCTGGTTCCTGTTGCACGAGCTGCGAGCCGCTAAAACGCTCTATAGCGCGACCTCCGCCAATAGGTTCAAAGAAGCCATCATGTTTTTCTGCAGTAGTTCCTGTTAAAGGTTGAAACCAGTGTGTATAATGCGTTACACCTTTAGCTTGCGCCCATGCTTTCATACATGCTGCAACCTGGTCAGCAATCTTACGATCGAGAGAAACTCCTTTTTCCATTGCTTCCGTTACGCTTGTAAAGCCTTCCTCGCTCAGGTATTCGCGCATGGCATCAATGCCAAAAACATTGGCGCCAAAATACTCGCTTACTTGTTTTTTAGGCTGAATGGGTTCAACAGGAACGCGGTTTACCACTTCCTGCATTGCTAAAATTCGTCTTGTGCTCATTTTTATATCGTTTTTAAAGGTGATTTCGAAAATTTTTACAAAACTATATCAAAAAAAGGGGGGGTGCAAGCTAAAAAACGTATTTTTTGAACATGCTACCCACTTTTTTAAGGGGGTATGCTGTAAAAAAACGTTTTTTAAGAATAAATAGGACGAAAATGGTGCTACCGCAGCCAAACAATTAAAACAGTGTACTGTAAAACAACTGATCCCCTTGCGACTTGGCGTCTTTCCTTCTTAGCGGTTAAGTGGAGAGGCGGAAACCGCTAAGTCGTTAAGATCTCGCAGAGACACAAGGGAAAATAGCCTGGCTATTTTTTAAAGACACTATGCTG
>JAEUTM010000324.1 GCA_016788025.1 Bacteroidia bacterium | reverse complement strand
GAAATAAATGTAAAAATTGCTGCTAAAACTATCCTGATCTTCCCGAAAGTGTTGATTTTACTGGCCATCTGCTTATAAAACTGTCGTGTTTTTCGAATTCGGCTGCAAATGTAGGCATAATTTGAGGAAAAACATAGCATGTTAAAACGATTTTTTGATTTAAGTGTGATTGTTAAAATGACACCTGGGTTCTAAACAGATTATTGACAAGTAATGAACTTTATCAAGGCTTCAGATTCTGAAAATGCGCTTGTTTTTAATGATTTTTATTTATTTTCGACCAACCCAATGCTCCCTGCGTTATCATTAAATATAAAACCCCGCTGGCTTTTCCTTTTTTTTCTGAATTGTTTCAGCTTCATCGCTTTTTCGCAACATATTTCCCCAAGGATCGACCTTCCACGTTTGTTTAAAAGAGACTTTCAAATGATCCGCCCCATGCTTGAATACTCTTTCCACAGGCATTTCTCGGCCTGCCTGACCTACGAAAAGGGTAAGTTTTCGCGCATTACCCGAAGCACAGGGTACATGCAAGCGGTGGATGAATACAATACAACTGGGTGGGGAATTTCCCCTCAGCTTCGTTATTATCCATTTACTGCCGAAAAACGCTCGCCACTTGGCTTCTTCCTGGGCATTAATTACAGGTACAGAGAATTAAACGAATACTATGGTGGACAGGATTATTCAATAAACATAGCGCTTCCGGTCTATACGGAACTTAACACAAAGGCTGTCTGTTCAATGGGTGGTGTGGATTTAGGCTACAAGGCTAACATCGGCCTGGTAACGATTGAACTACTGATCGGTTTCCAGCAGGGTGTTGTTAAATGGAGTGAATCCAACGAAAGATACCGTATAAATCCCGAGGTCAGAAAAGACGGGCGTCTTACAAACAATCCAGTTCGTGTTGAGCTGTCAGCAGGTTTTGTGTTTCCGAGGGTTAAAAATGACAGGGTTTTGAAAGATATCGCCGATTATGTTGAAACAATTGAACCTGAGTTAAAGGACCTGGCCCAGGTAATCATATACAGGCCAAGAAGCCTTCCTGGCTGGCAAATAGCTTATCCGCTCACAGCGAATGATAGCCTCATCGGAGAAGTTACAAATGGATTCTTTTATTCTCTTAAAGTCAGGCCAGGCAAGGTTGTATTTAAAGCCAGAACGGGGAGTATGAGCTCTCTAACGCTTTTCCTTGAAAAGGGCAGAACCTACTATCTAAAATGCGGACTTAGCGGCGGGCCGCTTGTTGCCAAACAGCCAAAGCTGGAGCTGGTTAAACCTTCTAAAGGACAATACGAGTCCAATAATCTTTAAGAAAAATCTGTTTTGTCCTGAAGCGAGATACTGCTACATTAGATAAAAATTAAATCATAATGAACTATTGGCTCATAAAATCAGAACCCTCTGCTTACAGCTGGGAGCAATTTAAAAAGGATAAAAAAACAGACTGGACGGGCGTTCGCAACTATGCTGCCCGCAATAATTTAAGGGCCATGAAAAAAGGTGATCTCGCTTTTTTTTATCATAGTAACGAAGGGCAGGAAATAGTGGGCATTGCAAAAGTCACCAAAGAACATTTTCCCGATAAAACAGCCAAAGAAGGCGACTGGTCGGCGGTTGAATTTGCACCTTATAAAGACCTTAAAACGCCGGTGGGTTTAACAACTCTAAAAAAGGACCCCTTTTTCAAGAATATGGACTTAGTACGACTGGGGCGCTTAAGCACCGGAAAAGTGACTGAAACTGAGTTTTTTAAAATCTGCGATATGGGTGGGGTGAAGTTGTGATACAATTTGCTCTGATACTGATTACATGGGCCTTTCTGAGCTAATTAAACTTAACCGTTTCACGGAGATCAGGTACCTGGAAGATCTTTTAAAGCGAAAGAAGATTTTGTTGTTAAATCCTGATTGCTGGGAAGATTCGAACGATAAAGCTACTATCGATATCTATAAAAAAGCTACTGGTAAACGAAGTGTTTATGCGTTGTGTATGACACACCGTAGCGAAACCAGTCATCACTGGAATGCTTTTGCAAATGGGAGCACCGGCTGTTGCATTGAAATCAGTCCGAGAAAGTTCTTTAAATCTCTTTCCAAAATAAAAAATCTAAAACATGGGAATGTTCGTTACCTTCCGATTAATGAACTCTCAAAAACCTCAATACTTGGAGAAGATCTGCCCTTTATCAAAAGAAATCCATACAGTCACGAAAACGAATATCGTTTTATTCTTACCACTAGCGCAAAACAAGAGAGGTTTTTTGAAATCCCAATTGAACTTAATTTTATAAGAAAAGTAACCATCAATAATAAAGTGTCTCAGGAGGAATTTGAGTTCATTAAAGGAAGGCTTCTGAAAATATCTCCTGAACTTAAAATCAACCGGTCCACATTGTACAACAACGAACGCTGGATTAATTTTTTCAAGCGAAAATTTGGACAAGAGTGATTTCTTCCGCATTGGGTGTTTAAATTTCAAATTTTCTCTAATCCGGTTTCTTTATTTACATTTACAATAACCCTTCAAAATCCCTTTATGAAATTCCAAATTAAAGAATACATCACTCCCGAGGGAGAGAATGCCAATTTTGATCTTAATGATCTGGTAGAAATTGAAGAGTTTGTAAACACTAACATCCAGGGAAGAAAATACGGTACCGGGGTTTTAAAATTCTCCTGGGGTTTTAATGTGTTTGAGCACAAGGGGATGTTCGACAAGTTTGTAGATAAGGCTACTCCTCAATGGCAGGAAAAAGGCAAGACCATCATCAGTCACTCTCATTTCGACTGGAAAAAATTTGCGAAGCTTTCTAAGGTAAGTGCTGTGAAACTCATTAAAAAAGAGCTCTTGCTTGCCATCGAACGCGTAGAAAAATTAAAAGGGAAACCAAAAACCTTCAATGTTGGTTTATTTCATAGTGAAATAGGACAAGTGCTGGATCATTATATTAAACACAATCTTTAATTCAGGGTCCGTAAAAAAACACTATGAATAAATTTTTACATATTCTCCTTTTGTCTGCCTTGTTCATTTGCTTCAGTTGCACTGTCAGTAAACGGCACTACAGGAAAGGTTTCTATATTTCCTGGACTAAAAAGAATTCTCCTCCTTCTGAAAAAAAACAATTGCCTGTACAAAAAAGTGCGCCCGATGCTTCAAGGGGTTTAGCTTCGATAGAGGTCTTTACTCCGACAAAAAAAACAATACTGTCTGCGTCTGCCGCCAAAACTGCCATTCTCAACACTAAATCTTTAAAAGTTCTCAGCGACAGCTGCGGCGATCTCATAACATTTCGTGACGGGTCTGAACAATCTGTAAAAATTATTGAGGCGTCAGATCAGGTGATAAAATACAAACCTTGTAACCACCTGGACGGTCCTATTAGAACTACGCCGAGCGAAAATGTTTTTATGATTAAATACCTCGATGGCCGGAAAAGGGTGTTTAGAGAAAAAGCTTCGGTAACTGCTGTTGAAGCCGCTGACAGCACTCCCTCGAAAAAGCGTAACAACGGTTTTGCGGTTGCGAGTTTTATTTGCGGCATGATGAGCTTTTTATTCCTCCCTGCAATTCCGGCTGTTCTGTTCGGTTTAATTGGTCTTGCACAAATAAACAAGAATCCTGAAAAATATAAAGGTAAGTGGATAGCAGTAACGGGACTGATAATAGGCGGGATCATGTCACTTATTTTTTTAATACTAATCTCATGGGCTTAGCATCTGTTCATTTTTTTAGATTTCAAGATTTTTTGTCAATCACCGCTAATATTTTTTTAAAATAGTCGCATCCAGCATACAATGACGGAAACATTATGGCAAAAATCCCATTTCAAACAGTAAACTGGAATGATATTCCAAAAACAGAACATAAGGGCGTAAGTGGCCTTGCTTTTTGGCAAACACTCCAATTAGATGGACTTCGGATCCGCATGGTTGAATATTCAAAAGGTTATCTCGCCGACCATTGGTGCCAGAAGGGGCATATTGTACATTGCCTGGAAGGAGAATTTATTACTGAAATGGAAACAGGAGAGAAATTTAAACTTTCTGCCGGTCAGACTTATATTGTATCGGATGATTTGAGTTCGCATCGTTCGTTTTCTGAAAACGGTGTGAAGGTCCTAATTGTTGACGGTGATTTTTTAAAATAATAGTCAAATGAAAATAGTTGTCTGGATTTTATGGCTCGCTGCTTTAGGTTTCTCCTGCGAAACAGGGTTTGGTTCGGCTGAAGGTACTGTTGTAAACGAGCAAACCCTGCAGCCGGTTGCAAATGTAAAAGTCCAATTACGAAGAAGCCATAATGCAAACACTGATTTTCCAATTCAGGAAAAATTTACCGACGAGAATGGTCATTTCAAGTTTAAATATTATCATAACAATAGGAAACTTACAGGCTATCGCTTTGACATAGCTGTTCTACCTATGGGTGGAAGTCATATACTTTACAAACGGGTTGAAACCGGGATCATTTTCCGTGTTCGTCAGTAATAATATAACATGTTTCAAATACCAAACTTAAATTTTTGCATATGAGCAAAGACTACCTTCCAAGCGTCACTAAACAATTCGAGTACTATACACTACTCGGGGAAAAAACATTTTCACAACTCAG
>JAEUTM010000321.1 GCA_016788025.1 Bacteroidia bacterium | reverse complement strand
ATGGCTGTTATTATTGAGGACGGACTCAAAGGACTCCAACTTGATGGAAGTGTCAAAATTGACGACTACGATTTTGAACATGTCGTTCGCGGAACTATGAATGGAGATTGGGGGAGTAGCCTTACTAAATCAGCAAAAAACACGAACGATACAGTTTCTGTTTCATTTAAGAATTTTGACCTACGACACGGTTTAAGCTTGTCCATTCCAAATGTTGATCCAACAAAAGACCCGACCATAAAACCTATTGTAGTTAACGACAAAAACGTGTCTGTCGTAGTTTACGCTTACAATGCTAATACGAAGGAAGTTTTACAGGTGGAAAAGGTTAAAATTCTGCCTACACCTTCGGTTGGAATTGGCGGTAACTAGTGTAACAAAACTACCCCGAGTGTGTTATTTGCAAAATCCTTTTCGATCGGAAAAGAATTCTAAACTATCTTAATTTAGTACTGCTCCTTATCATTCGGAAAATCCTTGCTTTTTACGTCTGAAATGTATTGTTTAAAAGCATTGCCCATGCTTTCGTACAAGTTTAAATAACGACGTAAAAAACGCGGACTAAACTCAAGATTCATGCCGAGCATGTCATGTGTCACTAAAACCTGTCCATCTGTGCCTCCACCTGCACCAATGCCAATAACCGGGATGGAAATACTTTGAGAAACCTTTGTGGCCAGAGCAGCTGGGATCTTTTCAAGAACAATTGCAAAACATCCATACGTTTCAAGAAGTTTGGCATCATTGATCAAACGATCCGCTTCATCGTCTTCTTTTGCCCTTACATTATATGTCCCAAACTTATAAATACTTTGTGGGGTCAACCCTAAATGTCCCATCACCGGTATTCCAGCCGTTAAAATGCGTTCTATGCTCTCTTTTACCTCTCGCCCGCCTTCCAACTTCACTGCATGAGCTCCACTCTCCTTCATGATCCTGATGGCCGATTTTAAAGCTTCCTTGGAGTTTCCCTGGTAAGATCCAAAAGGAAGATCAACCACTACTAAAGCTCTGTTTACGGCTCTTACAACGCTACTGGCATGATAGATCATCTGGTCAAGCGTAATGGGTAATGTTGTTTCATGTCCTGCCATAACGTTACTGGCACTGTCTCCTATAAGAATTACATCAATGCCTGCACTGTCTATAATTCTGGCCATCGTAAAATCGTATGCGGTAAGCATGGCAATTTTCTCACCCCGCTTTTTCATTTCCTGCAAAACGTTCGTGGTTACTTTTTTAATTTCTTTATGGACTGACATGCTTCGGAATTTTAATTAAATAAAAGTAAATAAAAAACCCAACCGGGAAGGCTGGGTTTATATAGTTTAACGTGGTTCTAAATATTAGAACCCTTGTTTGTCTGTAATCTTGTGTTCAATTAGTAAACCAACGCAGGCTGCGTCTGTAGACTTATGTTTGTCTTTTTCAGTAGCACCCTGTGGAACCATTACTTCGATAACTAACTGGCGGGTACTTACACTTTGAAATTCGAATGTTTGTACGTCTTCAGCAGACTTATTGTCAAATAACAATTCATTGGTTCTGCCATCATAGATTTTATAAGCAACTTTTTCGCCAAGGATTGTTTCGCAACACACAGAAATTCTGTAGTCCATTCCTTTGTAAATAACGCAGCGTAATTTAGAAACCATACCCTGGTTAAACAAGCCACTTTTACTTTGTGCATTGTATTGCCAGTTGCCGCCTCCCTTTGAATCTTCAAACACACAGTACTTTCTGTGAAACTGACCGCATACTCCCGATTGCGAGAAAAGAGACGTGCTCAATACGGCTGTTATGACGAGTGATAAAAAGTATTTCATGGTCTTATGCTTATTTAGTTAGAGTGTATGAATTACGTATTGATTTTATTTTTCCGGTGATTGCATTGTAAACCTCTTCGGTAATTACAAGCTGCTTACCACCTGAAAGCGTTGCAGCTCCTTTTTCTTTGCTTTTCAAAGGTTTTGCATCAGCCTCACCCATTTTGTTGAACTCAGCAAGTAAGGATTCGAAATCTACTTTCACAGCTGCAACATTCGGATCTGTTTCGTGTTTTTTCAAAAACTCAATGAGGTTTTCAAGTGTATATTTTTGATCGGCAAGACGCTCGATCACCGGGCTGTTAGCCTCGTATTTTGCAAGGTTGATTGCAATGTAAATACTTTCGATCCAGCCACCAGCAACTACAAGAGCGAGCGTTGGACCTTGTTTGCTGTCTTCCAGTGCTTCGAATGACGAGAAATAAACATCATCCGTAATCACCGCTAAAGAATCAGGAGAGCTGATGTTGCTTTCAAGACGTTTGATCACTTCGGGTTTGATTGCTGTAGAAACACCAATCTGGTCACCCATGGTTTTTACGATCTTGAAATATTTCAAAGACTCTGAACCGATCTCAAAAATACTGCAGTAGCTAAGGTCGCAACTGTATATACCAAAGTTCAAAGCCTGCAGCTTGGAATCTGTATAGTTTTTGTTATTTGCGGGAGGGTTAAGGAACGAAATATTTTTATTGTTCTTACCTCCAACCATTTTAATGAAGGTCAGCATTTCTCCCGGAGATGGAACCTGGAAAAATGTTTCAGAAACCGGACCTGTTTTCGGCTCTTCGGTTTTAGTAGAATCTACTGAATCTGTATCTTCAGATTTTTCTCCGCCTCCGCAGCTGCTCAAAGAAAAAACAGTCAATGCGGATAAAAAAAGTAGTGTTGACTTATTCATTTTTTAAAGATATCGTTTTTTAGTTAGATTTTAATAATTTATTAACCAGGGCTGCAGCCTCGTGAAACTCAATAGCAGAGTACACTTTCAGGCCAGACTCATCAATAAGTTTTTTCGCCAGTTCGGCATTAGTACCCTGTAAACGCACGATAATAGGCACGTTTATGGTTCCCATGTTCTTATACGCATCCACTATACCTTGTGCTACGCGGTCACAACGCACAATTCCACCAAATATATTCACAAGAATAGCTTTCACGTTTTTATCCTTCAGAATGATCCGGAATGCTTTTTCAACGCGTTCTGCGTTTGCTGTACCGCCTACGTCGAGGAAGTTGGCAGGCTCCCCACCACTAAGTTTGATAATATCCATGGTAGCCATTGCCAAACCGGCACCGTTAACCATACATCCCACGTTTCCGTCAAGCTTCACATAATTCAGTTCAGCATTTCTTGCCTCCACGTCTGTTGGATCTTCTTCGGTAATATCGCGCATCGCTTCATATTGGGGATGACGGAACAAACCATTATCATCAAATGAAACTTTACTATCAACTGCGATGATCTTATCGTCGCTGGTTTTTAAAACGGGATTGATTTCAAACAGAGAAGCGTCAATACTTTCGTAAGCCTTGTAAAGAGCGGTTACAAACTTCACCATTTCTTTAAAAGCGTTTCCGCTTAGGCCAAGATTAAAGGCAATTTTCCTTGCCTGAAAGCCTTGCAGACCAACACGCGGATCAATTTCTTCTTTCCAGATTTTATCCGGAGTATGCTCTGCTACATGCTCAATATCCATACCACCTTCGGTGCTGTAAATGATGGTATTGTGACCTTTTGCACGGTCGAGAAGAACACTCATATAAAATTCTTTTGTAGGAGACGCCCCCGGATAATAAACGTCCTGGGCGATGAGCACTTTGCTCACTAATTTTCCTTTAGCGCTTGTTTGTGGGGTAATAAGATACATTCCAAGAATCTGGGATGCTTTTTCTTTTACCTCATCAAGATTTTTAGCCAGTTTTACACCACCGCCTTTACCACGTCCACCAGCATGAATCTGTGCTTTCACAACTACCCAATCGCTGTTATACTTCGTTTTCATTTCTTTAGCAGCGTCAACTGCCTGTTCCGGTGTCTCAGCCACAATGCCTTCCTGTATTGCCACCCCGAAGCTTTTTAAGATACTTTTTCCCTGGTATTCGTGAATATTCATAGTTGCTTATTAAGTGCTTCAAATGTAAGGTTTTATTTGTAATTCGAAAATCAACAATAAAAAAACCCGGTCTATTTAGACCGGGTTCGTTATTTTGAAGATGAGTTTACCTGTAAAGGTTGATGGTTCCTTTCTTATCGTATGTAGCGCCATCTTTACCTGTAGCTTTTAAGACGTAAAAATAAGTTCCCTCGGCACAGTCTTTACCGTATTGGTTTTTACCATCCCAGGCTACGTTTCCGTTTCCGCTCTTAAGCTCATAAGTCAGATGTCCCCAGCGATCATAAATAGACATTTCTATGCTGCTTAAATTTGAAGTTTTAAGGAAATAAATATCATTTACATTATCGCCATTTGGTGTAAATACGTTAGGGATCTGGAGTTCCGAAGGTATGTCCACTTTAATAACATGCATTGACGTATCCATGCAAGCGCCTTTTCCTACGTATAACACAACAGTGTAGGTTCCAGGTTGGTTAAATACTGTAGTTGGATTAATGCTATAGCTCGAAGGTTTTTGATAGGTGGTATCCCCATTACCGTAATTCCAGATCGATTGGATATTTGAGGTTCCTGAAACAGAATCCACTGAACTCGATTGATTAGTAAATTCAACTGTTAACGGTGCATAACCATTATCTGTATTTACTGAAAATTTGCTGGTAATCACGCCAATGGTCACATTAATTGTGTCTGAACGTTTAGCACAGCCCGTTACGGTATTCTGCACTAAAACAGCATATCTGCCGGGCTTGTCCGGTGTATATGTGCTTTTATTTTTTCCACCATCCTGCACATCAAACGGTCCACCACTCCAGGTGTAGGTGAGGTTTGTAGTGGGCATATTTGTAACATTGGCATTGATTGTGGTAGAGTTGGCGCCGCAATCTATGTGCGCTTCCCCGCCCGTGACAGGATTAGGTGTAAGTGTTACCGAAGGGTAGGTACGTCCATCCGCAACATCAAGAGTAGCAGTAGCCTTGCAGTAATTATTAAGGTCCATCGCCTGTAACGTATAAATTCCAACAACACCGCCAAGGTAACTCGAGCTTGGCCCTATAGGTTCCTGCGGACTTGGACCCATCCACATCAGGCCGGCAATAGCTTTGCTGCTAGGAAACAGGGTACTTGTTGAAGGTATACCGGTAGAACTTTGGTTTGTAAGGGTTACCGTAGGCGTTTTACATGTAATCACCGTAGGTGTAGCCGCAATTTTTACAATTGGCTTGTATATATTCTGGTAGACAGGAACTGTTAGTGTACTGATACACATGTTCCAGGTGTCTAATCCGGTTAAAGTAAAGTTAGCTACCACACTTTGACCAGGAGATGCAGAAAGTGTATTAACCGTTAGGTTAGGGTTTGCGAAATTACCGGGAGGGAAAGGGAAGCCCCAGTTATATTGAACGTTCTGGTTTGTACTCAAGCCTTTTAAGACCAGGGTACTATCTTTACAGTTCAGAATTTTTGGAATCAGGATATTTTCAATTTCGATGCCAGGCCCGGCGGTATGCTGAGTTACGGAAACAGGAATTCGTGTTTCGCAAAAACTCACATTATCACGCACAACTACAGTCCAGGTACCCGGTACTGTAACAGAATAATCGGTAACAGAGCTCAAAGTACCCGTCAACGGCAATGTTCCGGTAGTTGGAGGTCCGATTAAAGTGTATGAAGCAGCCCCGCCACCAGCACCTTGTGGGTTGCTAATTTTAACCGGGCAAACACTCTTTGTACCGCAACCCAGGGTAAATTGTTGAGTACTCTGAACGGAGAATGTAGGAAAATCAGTAGGAGAACTCGTTGAGTTAATCGTAAAGGTCTTACATGTCTGGCACCCGCTGTTGTCATAGACGGCACAGTGTGTAAACTCACCGATACCTCCCACGTAATAAATTGCTGTGTAGGAGTTCGCCGTAAATGTTCCGCCCTGCGGAGAATATATATAGTGGGTGATATTGACTGACGGATTCGCGGTCACACTTATTGTCGGTGGAACAGGCTGCGCACAGGTAAGCGTTGTAAAGGTGGGGCTAATGCTTGTTGTAGGCACCGTAATGTTTTGTGTCAATAAGAACGTATATGTGGCGGTACAATTTGAAGTTGGATTCTGGCCAGTAACGGAGATCGTACCCAACATAGTTGCATCCAGAGTTATAGAACTACTTACGACTGGTGTAAATGATGTAGCCGACCAGGTATAGGTTAGATTAGCGTTATTTGTATTCAACACCACAGTTGGTGTAACGCAGGTAATAGTATGCGAATTACCAAACGGAATCACTGTAAAGTTTGCAAGTGCAGGAGGCGGATCAATGGTAAAACTGTAAGCCAGTGTACATCCCCCGGCCGCAGTAATTACTGTAGTATAAGGTCCTGGCGCACTGTTTGCGGCAGAAAATTGCGAAATGGAAGTTATGTTCAGAGGCGCTGTATTAACCCACTGTACAGAATAAGCGGGAACTGGCGATGGAGGATTGAAGGTTAGATTAAGGTTAAATGCATTGTTTGTGCTTGTACAGCTTGCCTGAGTGAAGGAAGGCGCGATCATTGGCATCGGACTAACCGTTACCGTAATAACTGAGGCTGTAGTGATAGCAGGACCCGTGCCGGTACTCGGAGTTCCAGTGGTATATATTGTAAACGTTGTGTTTGCACTGGGAGAAATAGTGTAGTTACCGCTTGCGCTAGAAACACCACCAGGATTCATCGAATAGGTTGGATTAATAACCTGACTGGGATTTCCGGCCGAAATAACCGTGCTTGATCCCCCGCAAAATGATACCTGGGAATACGAATAAAAACTCACTAACAGAGCTGCAAAACCGAGTAATTTTCTCATAACTTAAATTTATACAAGTGACAAATATACAAATACCTTGCTAAAGAATGCTAATATACCTTAAAATTTTGATTTATAGACTTATACACTAACATTTTTAAATAATCCGGTGTGGTTTTCATTAAATTTTAATTGGATACTTTACGCAAATCTACCGGAAATCAAAATCGTTTTAGGCGCTCGTTATCAGGCTCAAAAAAATCTTGGTCTTTCGCGTAAAATTTAAGTTATCTTTGACTCCTTACATTTAATTTATGCAGTTATTACAAAATAAGGTTGCCCTCATTACAGGTGCTACTCGTGGAATTGGCAAGGGTATTGCCATTACTTTTGCCCAACACGGAGCAAACATTGCTTTTACTTATGTATCCTCTGATGAAAAAGCAAGGGCACTTGAGGCTGAACTTGAAAAACTTGGGGTGAAAGCCAAAGGCTATAAAAGCGATGCTGGTAACTTCAAAGCCGCCGATGACCTTGTAACAGCGGTTGTTGCTGATTTCGGAACGATTGATGTTTTGGTTAACAATGCAGGAATAACGAGAGATACTCTTCTTATGCGAATGAGTGAACAACAATGGGACGAGGTAATTGCAGCCAATTTAAAATCAGTGTTTAACCTGGTTAAAGCGGTACAACGTCCGATGCTCAAAGCAAAGAAAGGATCCATTATTAACATGAGCTCTGTTGTGGGTGTAAAAGGAAATGCTGGTCAAAGTAATTATGCTGCGTCAAAAGCAGGTATTATTGGTTTTACCAAGTCGGTTGCTCTGGAACTTGGATCGAGAAATATCAGGAGCAATGCAATTGCACCGGGGTTTATTGAAACGGAAATGACAGGAGCGCTGGATGAAAAAGTAATTCAGCAATGGCGCGATTCTATTCCTCTTAAACGAGGCGGTACGCCTGAAGACGTTGCAAATCTTACTCTTTTCCTTGCCAGCGATATGAGTGCTTATATAACAGGGCAATGCATAAACGTGTGCGGCGGGATGCTTACCTGATGAAGGCTCAACCTTTTAGACTGAATAATATTGCTCTCAAAAATCATAGTTAATAGTCCCTGGTACTTCTTTGTATTAAGTATTCTTTTCGGACTGTTTACTTCTTATTTCCTTTATTTTCGAAACAGGAAAAACAAAGATGCTCCGCTAGGTGTCCTGCGGATGATGAGCATTCTGCGATTCCTCTATTTATGCATCCTGTGCTTTCTGCTTCTCAGCATCTTGTTTAAGCATATAAAAACCGAGACTGAAAAACCTACTATTGTTCTTGCGATCGACAATTCTTCTTCGATGGTTGGAACCGGCGACAGTGTTAAAATACGTAAGGAAATAAGCCAGGATCTGAAATCCATTTCGCAGGCACTGGGAGAAAAATACGAACTCAAAACACTTCTTTTCGGCTCAAGGGTGACCTCTGGAGAATCGCTGCCAGCTTTTACCGAAAAAGAAACGGATCTGGAAAATCTTATCAATGAAGTAGAGAATAATTATTCAAACCAGAACGTTGGGGCAATGGTTATTTTAAGTGATGGTATTTTTAATAAGGGAGCCAGTCCTGTTTATTCGGCTGAAAAACTAGGCTTTCCGGTGTATACGATTGCTAGTGGAGATACAAATGAAATACGGGACGTTTTGATTGCAAAAGTGAATCACAACCAGGTAGCTTATCTCGGCAACAATTTTCCGGTAGAGGTGATTCTGCAGGCAAAAAAATTTAATCAAAAAACCGTGTTGCTCAGCTTATATGAAAACGGAGCAAAAAAATCGGAACAAAACATTACAATTAATTCGGACAATTTTACAGGCGTTTACCACTTCACTTTAAGTGCAGGAGCTACAGGTATTGTAAAATATACTGCGCGCGTTACGGCTCCTGAGGGAGACAAAAATGTTGGGAATAACTCGCGGGATTTCCTAATCGAAGTGATTGACAACAAAGAAAAAATACTGTTATTGGCGGCAAACCCACATCCGGATATTGCAGCGATTAAAGATGCTGTGCTTAACAACACAAGTTATGACATATCATATGGCTTGATGCAGGACTTTAAGGGAAACTTCAAATCGTACAACCTGGTTATCTTACATGGTTTTTCAAATAACAACTTAACGCTCTTAAAAAATTGCCAGGACAACGCAATACCTTACTGGATAATTGCTCCATCAACGAGCGACAATTTACCCGGACTGAGACTCAGTGGCACTATTAATAAATATAATGACGCTGAACCTCAACTTGAAAACTCCTTCGGTTACTTTACGCTGAGCAGTGAATTTAGGTCATTTGCAAACGATTTGCCCGCGGTAAAAACATTTTTTGGAAACTACAATCTCGGCAACGGATCCAGCGTTTTACTAAAACAAAAAATAGGCACTCTCGACACGGATAATCCGATTCTTTATTGTACAGAAGTGAATGGTTTAAAGAGTGCGGTATTTATCGGCGATGGTTTATGGAAATGGAAATTCAGAGATTTTACCGAACACAACAATCACAATTTGTTTAACGAACTCATCACTAAATGTGTGCAGTTTCTTTCCGTAAAAAGTGATAAAAGTTTTTTCAGAGTAATTTTTCCGAAAATTGTTAACGAAAATGTAAGAGTAGAATTACAGGCAGAAGTATATAACAGAAGTTACCAGCTTATCAATGAGCCCGAAGTTTCCCTGATTCTTAAAAATGCTGATAATAAAACATTCAACTACACATTCAGTAAAACCAGCAATGCATACGCGCTCGACTTTGGTTTGCTGCCACCTGGAGAGTACGAGTTTGAAGCAAAAGTAACCAGCAATAATGAACTGTTCATAAAAAAGGGACGTTTTGTAGTTAAGGAAGTTGCATCGGAAAAAACCAACATTGTTGCAGACCACCACTTACTATTTCAGCTTGCCAACCGAACCAATGGAAAAATGTTTTATTTAAACAATAATCAGGATTTAATAAAAGAACTAATGAACAACGAAAATATTAAACCTATCGTTTACAGCCAGTCGACCGTTTCTTCCGCCATAGATCTTAAATGGATCTTTTGGGTTATTTTATTAATCCTCGCAACTGAATGGTTCTTCCGCAAACGTTACCTCACTATATAAATGTTTAAGAAAATTCTTATCATAGGTTTAGGTATTTTGTTATATGCTTGCAACATTGCAGAGATTAAGAATGGATATCCCGCTATCAATACTATCGAAAACGGAAAATCATTTTGTATTATTTTACCGGAAGACCATACCAAAGGATACAACTGGCAATTGAAACCCGACTATACCAAAAATATGGTAGAACATGTTAACGAAGTTTGGCATGGAAACGAAAAAGGCATCTACTTTAACTTCAAGGCTGTAGCAGCCGGGCAGACCACTTTAACCTTTATTTGCAGGAAGTATACCGATACATTAGATGTTAAACGGTTTGTTGTTAAAATATCAGATATATAGAACAAAAACGCGGTTTTTTGACTATCTTCGCCCAACTCACACAACTACTAAATTACTAAATGGACAGTAAAAACATTCTGCGATTTAACAATTCAAATCGCCATTTCTACTCTGAGCTCAAAAAAAGAGTTGACGGCTATTTCAAAGAAAACAATCTGAGCAAAAACGGAAACTTTAACATGTACCTTAAAACGGTAGTCATGTTTATGGCTTACCTCATTCCTTACGCATTCCTGGTTACTGGTTTTTTCAGCAGCCCAATCGTTTGGTTACTGCTAACTATCTTAATGGGATTTGCTATGGCTGGTATCGGACTTTGCGTTATGCATGACGCAAATCACGGCAGCTATAGTCGTTTTACCCGTTTTAATAAATTACTAGGCTATTTTTCAATTGGTTTACTTGGTGGTTATTCCATTAACTGGAGAATTCAGCACAATGTGATCCATCATACCTACACTAATGTTCATGAGCATGATGAGGATATTGCTCCTCCGGGATTTATGCGTTTTGAACCTCATTCAAAGGTAAAATGGATTCACAAGCTCCAGTTTTTATATGCATGGTTCTTTTACGGAATGATGACTCTTATGTGGAGTACCACAAAAGACTTCCGTCAACTGTCTCGCTATAACCAAAAAGGTCTCTTAAAAAGCAACAACACTACTTACGGTAAAGAATTAGCCGTTCTTATTGCTTCAAAAGCCGCATACTACGGATATATGCTAATTCCATTCTTCACGGTTAGCAGCATGAGCTTCTGGCAATGGTTACTTGGGTTTGTAATCCTCCATTATGTAGCCGGATTAATTCTTGCATTAATATTCCAACCTGCACACGTTGTTTCAGAAACTGACTTTCCATTACCTGATGACAAGGGAAGCCTTGAAAATCACTGGGCTGAGCATCAAATGAGAACAACGATGAACTTTGCAACTGGTGATCCGGTTTTTTCATGGCTCGTTGGAGGTTTAAATTATCAGGTAGAACACCATTTATTTCCGAATATCTGTCATGTGCATTATCCGAAAATCTCCAAAATTGTTGAGAATACCGCAAAGGAATTTAATGTTCCATATCTTTCAAGAAAAACGTTTGTTGGAGCACTGTGGTCGCATGAAGTAATGCTCTGGAAACTCGGAAGAGCTTAAGTTAATCTTATTAATGAAAATTACGGAAGCCGGGCTTATTTCATAAGCCCGGTTTTTGTTTCGCTATAACCCGGGAAATTGTTATAATGCCAGTTAGCAATTACAGTACCATCTTTCATTAGCATCAATCCTGGATTACTTCTGATCATTGTTTTAAGAACCGTATTATCAACCTGCGCGAAATCATAAAGGGCATTGTGTTTGTGTTTGAATTCGTCTATTTCTTTTGCACTGCTGGCCGTTAAAGCGATCATTTGAATTTTATCTGCAGAGGCAAGTTTATAAAAATCGTTGATTTGCGCCATCAGGCTTTCATTGTCTTCGGTTAAGGCCAACTCATGCATAATTAGCCAGAAGCTATAACTTTTATTATTTAAAAGCGAATCCGTAATGTTTACGCCGTTTAAATCCGTTACCGTGAACTCTGTAATTTTTGGAGCATCCACGGCATCTTTCACAATCACGTTGTCTGTAGCAAACCACTTCCAGTTCAAGGTATCCTGCCACGGATAATCTTTTAATGTAAAATGTTTCTTTTCTCCAGTCTTTAGATTTTCATAGATGAATCCTGTTTCAATAACAGCCGGGGAATAGGTTGGCGGAAACTTCATATTGTCTTTAATATTCATTCCCGGAGCATAGGCCCGGAAATCCAGAGGTGGCAGGTTTCTGTAGGCGTAAATTGGAAACCCGATAGAAAAAATAAGTCCCAGTAAAAATATGGTACCTAGCGGCATTGGAGGGACTATTGGATTGATGTTTTCTTTACCAGCAAACAACAGCGTTATTAAAATCATCAGCGCTACGTCTTTCCAAAAACTTTCCCATGGTTTTATTTGCAGGAAGTCTCCAAAGCATCCGCAGTGCGTTACTTTGTTATAACATGCCGAATAAAATGTAAGGAAAGTGAAGAAGGCTATCTGGGCGAAGAGAAGCCATAAGGTAAGATCTCTTCTCAAACCAATAAGTAACATAACCCCAAGGATGATCTCACTTGCGCAAATAATAACAGCAAGCGGTAAAGCAATATGCGCGAAAGACTCAAAAAGACCAAGTCCTGTATCCGCCTGAAATACTTCAAAATACTCTTTTAATTTGTAACTAAATCCCAGCGGATCGTTAGCCTTGATAAAACCGGAAAATATAAATAAGCCACCTACCAGGAAACGGGCAATATGAGTGAGAATTGCTGCTCTTCCTATAAATTCGGCCGCATTAACCAGCAGCAGTAAAATTACCAGGATAGCTGCTAAAGTACTCCTGCTAAAACAAGGTGGGCAAACCCAATAAATAAAAGCTGCAAGAGCTATTGACCAAAGAAAACGAAAAAATTTAGACGCAAGGAACTTTTTCATGCCGGTAGATATTGTTTGGTTAATACTATTTTTTTTCTGATAGCCTGATGAGTGCGAACACTGAATAGTTAATCATATCCATGTAATTGGCATCAACACCTTCACTTATAATCGTTTTGCCCTGATTATCCTCTATTTGTTTTACCCGAAAAACTTTCATCAATATCAGGTCAGTAAGCGAGCTTATTCGCATATCTCTCCAGGCTTCACCATAATCATGATTTTTGTCTTCCATAAGCTGTTTTGTCTGCATGATATATTTCGTATACAGCTTTTCTACCTCATCATATGGTAGATCTATCCGCGAATCGTTGATCAATTCAAGCTGAATTAAAGCGATAGCGCAATAATTGATAATGCCGACGTACTCGCCTTTAATATCGTCACCAATCTTTTGCGTACCTTTTTCCTCGATGCTTTTAATACGTTGGGCTTTAATAAAAATCTGGTCTGTAAGTGATGTGGGTCTTAAATTTCGCCAGGCCGTACCATAATCTTTCATTTTCTTTAAAAAGATATCTTTGCACTGGGAGATGGCCGCGTCGTACTGTTGCGATGTGTTTTGCATAAACTTATGAGCACTAAAAATACTGAAATTATAGCAAATGAATATTCGGCTAATGGCAAAATAATAACATTTAACAAGCCTTTGGTAATGGCTATTGTAAATGCTACACCAGATAGCTTTTATGATGGCGGAAAGTATAGTTCTGCTGAGGACGTGTTGCGTGATGTTGAAGAAAAATTAAACCTCGGTGCAGATATTATCGATATCGGTGCTGCTTCTTCAAGACCATATGCTGAAGAAATTCATCCGGACGAAGAATGGGTGCGCTTAAAAAAAATATTACCGGAAGTCCGGAAAAAATTTCCAAAAGCTCTAATCAGTGTAGACACGTATCGTTCGGAGATTGCCGAACGTTCTGCAAAAGAAGGAGCAGACATTATAAATGATATTGGTGGTGGCACTCTCGATAAAAATATGTTCAAGACTGTTGCTAAACTTAATCTCCCTTATATCCTGATGCATATCCAGGGAACGCCACAATCCATGCAGGATGAACCTTCTTATAACAACGTAAGCCAGGATGTAAAAATAGAACTTGGCAACCGGATCAGGGAACTTCATTCTCTTCATTTTAATAAAATTATTGTGGATCCGGGTTTCGGTTTCGGTAAAAACTTAGAACATAACTTTCAATTACTCAGAGATCTTTCCACTCTTTGCGATCTTGGGTATCCTGTGCTTGCCGGTGTATCGAGGAAGGGAATGATCAAT
>JAEUTM010000317.1 GCA_016788025.1 Bacteroidia bacterium | reverse complement strand
CCGAATGAACCTTCACTTGCTAATGAAAGATCACATCCGGTCTGCTCCATTGCCGCCAGACATTTTCTCCGGGCAGTTTCCACCGGGTCAGTTGTCCTGGGAACCTCGCCAGCGAACGTTCCGAAAATATCGGTATTTAGTTTTGGGTCAACGAAACACTTAACCCCAAGTGCTTTTTCCAACAAAGGCGCTATAACTTGTTCTTTTGAATGCATGGTCGCGATAACAAGTTTGCGCCCTCTGAAAATATTATCAGCCGGCATTCTTCTTACTAAGAATATTAATAGTAACAATTCCGTCAATTTTGAGTATCTGATTTTTCTTTTCGGCCTTACGCATCAATGCCATAATCTCAGAACTGGCTTTAGACAATTGTTTTATCCGCAGATCATGGGCAGATGTGTCACCACTTGTTCGTATGGTGATACCAAAGGATTCCATGGCGTGAAAATTAATTTTGCTGTTGAATAAAGCGAATAGAATATTCTTAGCTTCATTGGGCTCAAATGTTCCGTCGATAAGTTTATACTGTTTCTTCATGTTGTTAGCTTAGATGTATATCACTCTGAATGCTTACACTTTTACCGTAAGTCTTAAGTACTTTCTGACAATCATATAGTTCTTTTTGCAGGTTTTTAATCCTGGTTTCCCTCATTTTTATATCCTCTTCGTTATCCGAATGTTTGATCTTATCTTCGTGAAACTTAACCTTCACGTCAATCATTTTAGTGATAATTGCCAACGCTTCCTTTTCTTCGAAGCGTCCCTGTATCAAATGTATAGTCATGTGTTTTTATTTTTTCGGTTTATAGCTATTGACCTTGCCCCAGTGAGTATGATGGCTTTCCATTAAACGCATAAAGGTTTTCCGTTTTAACGACATCTATGTTTTTAACCACTGTTGCTCTTAAGAGGTCAATTATTTCACTCTTTGTCATCTCCGAACCTTTTACCGGTTTAAACCGACAGCGCCAGTGATCCGTGCAAAACGTTTCTTTAAATCCTTCGGGCCACACTTTTATGCCCCGGTTGGTGATCATTGATAATTTGATCCCGCTACTTTCAACCTGTTTGAGCATTTCCGCTAGTGTGTCTGCCTCTTGTCCCGGCCAGTGCACAAAGAGATCTATTCCCTGGAGCTCTTTTTTTGCAGGACTTTTCCGCTGGTATTTTGGCAAATTTAACGTAGTGTTACCCTTGTACGAAACCGGCTTAAGTGTAGTTGGTATTTTGCCTAAGTTTGAAATCACGGCATCCGCAAACTCCATGGTTCCCACTTTTCGTTTACTCACTCCTTCCTTATATATGTCGTATGTGTGAATTCCATCTTCAATTGTTTTGAGCCAGGCATTCTGAATCCTTTCGGCAGCCTCCGTTTCGCCAATGTGACTTAGCATCATTACCGCGCCCTGGATCAATCCCGAAGGATTAGCAACATTTTGACCGGCTCTTCTGGGAGCGGAACCATGTATGGCCTCAAACATCGAACATTCTTCACCGATGTTCGCAGATCCTGCCAGACCTACAGAACCCGCAATCTGAGCTGCCACATCCGATAACACATCACCGTACAGATTCAGTGTTACGATTACATCAAAGGCTTCCGGAGTATCAGCCATTTTTGCCGCACCAATATCTATGATCCAATGCTCGTTTTCGATTTCCGGATAGTCCTTGGCAATTTCGTCGAACACCTGGTGAAATAATCCATCTGTTTGTTTCATGATATTATCCTTTGTAAAACAGGTTACCTTTTTTCGGCCGTAGTTTCTCGCATACTCAAAGGCATACCGTATAATTTTTTCACAACCGGGCCTGCTGATTACTTTCAGGCATTGAACCACTTCGTCGGTTTGTTGGTGCTCAATGCCTGCATACAGATCTTCTTCGTTTTCCCTTACAATAACGAGATCCATTTTCGGGTGCTTGGTGGCAACAAAGGGATGCAGACTTGTACAAGGTCTCACATTCGAATAAAGACCTAAAAATTTCCTGGTAGTTACATTCAGACTTTTATAACCTCCACCCTGGGGCGTAGTGATCGGCGCCTTAAGGAACACTTTGTTTCTGCGGATAACATCCCACGACTCCCTGGCGATCCCAGAGGTATTCCCGGTCAGGTACACTTTCTCTCCAACTTCTATTTCTTCAAACTCAACGCCTGCTCCCGACGCTTCAATAATTTTTAAAGTAGCATCCATTATTTCAGGACCAATTCCATCGCCCTTGGCGACTGTGATTTTGTGCTTTTTTTTCATATTCTATGGTTGGTTGATTTTATCTTGTTTCGTCTTGCACCCCTTTAATGAGTGAATTTTCGCTGTGT
>JAEUTM010000276.1 GCA_016788025.1 Bacteroidia bacterium | reverse complement strand
ACAGTCACGGTAGTAAATAAAGTCATTACTGTAGATTTCGGTACCGGAATAGTTTGCCTTGATGGTCGTACGCGTTCAGGAAAACTGATTTATGATTTTTCTACTTCCGCTTCCGGTGCTATGTTCTACAGGAATCCAGGTTTTATTATGAAAGTGAGTTCTCAGAATTATGTGGTGGAGGGTTACGCAATCAATATTATCAATAAAACAATCACCAATACTACACCGCCTACCATTCCTTCAGGTACCAATCCCGGCACAAACCTTACCTGGGCAATCACTGCAAATGTTTCCATTACACGGCCTAATGGTGGTACAATTTCCTGGACATGTTCACGCACAAAAGAACTCATCAATACATCAGACAGTCTTTGTTACCGTGGGCAAAATCTTCACATCATTTGGTCATTGGCAAAAGTAAAATTGAACGGTACAACCACAGGAACCAATGCCAACAATGAAACTTTCAGCGCAACAGCTACAAACCTGGTAAGAGACTTTAGCTGCTCTCCGGTTACACTTCGCCCTATGCGTCATCCATTTATCAGTGGTACATTGGTTTACACACCAGGCTCAAGACCCACCAGGACGATTGACTTTGGAACAGGAACCTGTGATGCCCTGGCAACACTTACCATTAATAACCGCACATTCAGTATTACTTTATAAGGGGTTTTAGAATAATACTGAGATTAACCACGAAGGGCACGAAGCGTTCGCGCAAAGTTCACAAAGTGCAATCACTTTGTGTTCTTAGTGAGACCTTTGGGCTCTTTGTGGTAAAAAAGCATTCAAGTTTAAAAGCTGGTGATTTAAATTACATGCCTGGAAAAGAAGCCATCGGAAATCCCGATGGTTTTTTGTTTAGGTAAACCTGTTTAAATCCCTGATTTTCTGTTGAAAACTAAAACTTGACTTTGAAACATTAAGGGCTACTTTTAATAATATAAATCAAAGCCAATGGGTGTAAACGAAAAAGAAGAAACCGAAAAACTGTATTATTCCATCAGTGAGGTTTCCGAACTCTTCGATCTGAATGCCAGCACGCTCAGGTTCTGGGAAAAGGAATTTGATGTTTTAAAACCTACCAAGAACAAAAAGGGCAATCGCCTTTTTACCAAGAAAGATATAGAACACATCGCCAGGATAGTTGAACTGGTAAAACAAAAAGGCTTTACCATCCAGGGAGCCAAAGAACAACTCAAAGAAAAATCGGCGCAAAAATCATCAGGCAGCAATGCAGAAGTGATCGAAAAACTAAAGAACATTCGCGCTAAGTTGATTGAGCTCCGGGATAGTGAGGAGTGATTTCAGAAGAAGCAAGCGGGTTTTCCCGCTTTTTTATTTGTCTACGAGCAAATTCCTTACTTTTGCCTCCATGAGAAAATGCCTGGTCGTATTATTGTTCTTAGCAGCCTGTACAACAGAATCAAAAAAGGATCATGAAGTAACAAAACCTGTTGAACAAGCAAAACACGATACCATTGAAAACCCTGCAGTGATTGTTCCCAAAGAACCTCCTGCAAAGCCAAACGATACACTTACAGCCATTGCTCAGCTCATTTCTGGGAAAGCAGATTCTTCTGGATTGTATCCTAAAATAGCAGCAAACAAACATTACAAGAGTTTCTCAGAATCTTTCTCCAAACGCTGGACTATTTTCGATACCACGCGGATTGTAAAACTTGAAAGCTTTCAAAAAAGTACGCTACACGAAAAAGTAAGCCAGGAGAAAACGCTTTTCTATCCATTTTCGGGTCCGGATATTCTTCACGCTTCTCTATTCTTCCCTGACGCAGAGCGTTATGTTCTGATAGCTTTGGAGCCGGTGGGAGACCTTCCCGATTTCGAAAAAACAAATCCCGATTCTCTGCAGAAATATTACAAACGTTTAAATACCTCGCTTAACGCCATTCTCAATTTCAGCTTCTTCAGAACAGAAAGCATGAGCAAGGATCTTAAAAACGAAGAAGTAGATGGTTCTTTGCATTTGCTTTTTTTATTCCTGAATCGACTTGGAAACCAGATCGTTTCTGCCAAACCAATCACTATCGATAGTACAGGAAACATCGTGTACATGAATTCTTTTGAACAACTTAAAACTTCGAAGCTTCAGACCAAAGGGGTTGAAATAAAATTCCTTTCAAAAGACGGGCAGCTTAAAACTATGGAATATTATTCTCTAAACGCTGTGGATTACGCCCTCAAGAAAAACAAAGGATTTACAAATTATCTTGCAACCATCAATCATTTCAATACCTATTTAAAAGGAGCGTCATACCTGCTTCACAAAGACTACTTCTCTATTATTCGTAATAAAATCCTCGAAGGCTCTTCAACCATTGTGCAGGATGATAGTGGCATTGCCCTGCGTTATTTTGAAAAAGAAACTGGTAAATGGGAATACAGTCTTTATGGAGAATACACAAAACCCGTTTCATTATTCAGCAAACAGTATCAAAAAGACCTTGATTCTCTTTACAAAAAACAAGGCTCCTCTGCGCTTGGTTTCGGTCTTGGTTATAATTTCAAGGACAAGAACAGCAACCTGATGATTATTAACCGAAAGACTAAATAATGAATGCGCAGGGTCTTGGGCATATATGCGTTTTTGTTTTTCTCTGGCACCTGTTTCGGGCAGTTCAATTTCGATAGTCTCTTATCATCCAATCCCGCCCTGAAACGCGTTGGCCTTTCTCCGCAAAAATTTCACCTGCAGATTTTATTTACACGCATCGAAAGAAGCGGAGAGAAGCCTGTGCTCACAACTTATTCCTACAATGTAAAACCAGAGAATTACCTGTATTGTGCCAGTCTTGTAAAATTACCAACCTCAATCCTGGCGCTACAAAAGCTTAATGAGCTCAAATTAAATCCTGGTACTACAATGATTACCGACAGTTCCCGGACCTGCCATTTTAAGGTAAACAGAGACTCAAGTTCTACCAATGGTTTGCCAAGTGTCGCACACTACATTAAAAAGATGTGTCTTGTGAGTGACAACGCTTCGTTCAGCAGGACGTATGAATTTCTGGGAGTGGACTACATCCATGGGAACCTCTCAAAAATGGGCTTTCCCGATGTGAGAATTATAAATCGTTACGATGGAAATTGTTTAGGAAAGGATAACCTGATCACCAATCCCGTAAATTTTATGGATGACAATTTTAAAATTATCTATAGGCAGGAAGAGCAGGTTGCAGCACAATCTTATTTGCCTGTACTCAAAAGCGTGAAAATCGGAAAGGCATATAAAATTGGAAATAAAATGGTCCGCGCCCCTAAAGAATTTACTTATTCCAATTATTTAACGCTTGCAGACTGTCATCGTATTTTGCTAGAATTAATTTTCGAAAAGAATCATCTTTTTAATATCACAGAAGCACAACGTTCATGGCTCTTAAGGCAGTTAACTATGTATCCCCGCCAAAGCTATTCTCCAAAATATGATCCTAAGGAATTTTACGACGCTTATAAAAAGTATTTGTTTTTCGGGGCGGGCAAAGAACCAATTACAGACACTACCATTACGGTAACCAATGTTGTAGGTCAATCCTACGGTTTTATGTCAGATTGTGCCTATTTTAAAAACAGCACTAATGGGATAGAATTTATATTGAGTGCTGGCCTTTATGCTAACGAAGATGGGATAATCGACGGGAAATATGATTATAAAAACGTAGCTTTGCCCTTTCTTGCCGAGCTCGGACGTGCCATTTATAATTACGAAAAAGAGCAGAGATCAAAACAAAAATAGACCATGTTTACAATAGACACACACACCCATATCATCCCAAAAAACATCCCCGATTTCTCAAAAAAATTCGGATACGGTGAATTCATCATGCTCGATCATCATGCTTCGGGTCGCGCCTGGATGATGCAGGGAAATAAACGTTTCCGCGAGATTACCGATAATTGCTGGGATCCGGAAGTAAGGATCAAAGAGATGGCAGAGCACAAAGCTGATATGCAGGTGATCTGTACAATCCCGGTAATGTTTAGCTATTGGGCCAAAGCAAAAGATTGTGAAGAATTAAGTGTGTTCCTGAATGACGATATCGCTGCAACTGTTTCAGCGTATAAAGATAAATTTATTGGTTTGGCTACCGTTCCAATGCAAGACACTAAGATTGCAGTGAAAGAACTGGAACGCTGTATGAAAAATGGATTTAAAGGAGTTCAGATAGGAAGTAATGTAAACAATTTGAATTTGAGCGAACCTCAGTTTGATGACTTCTTTGCGGCCTGCGAATCTTTAAATGCGGCTATATTAATTCACCCATGGCAAATGATGGGACAAGAACACATGACCAAATACTGGCTCCCATGGTTAGTCGGAATGCCGGCAGAGATTAGCCGCGCCATTTGCAGCATGATTTTCGGTGGTGTTTTTGAAAAATATAAAAATTTGAAAGTGTGTTTTGCACACGGCGGAGGTTCTTTCCTGCCAACCATCAGTCGCATTGAGCATGGCTGGGATTGTCGCCCCGATCTTGTAGCTATTGACAATAAAAACAATCCAAAAGAGTACCTTGGTAAATTCTGGGTCGACAGTCACGTTTGTGATCACAAAATGTTGCAATATGTAATTGATCTTGTTGGAGCGGATAAAGTAATGCAGGGAAGTGATTATCCTTTTCCACTAGGAGAAGCCGTGCCTGGAGAACTCGTAAGAACAGCGCCCTTAAAAGATTCTGAAAAGGAAAAGATCATGGGTCTTTCAGCGAAGAGCTGGTTGGGTCTATAAACTACATTGTAAGAAAGAGGCAGATCACTAGTGCCAGTCCGAGTGGAATTCCAATCACGGAAGTGAAGGTGTTCTTGTATTCTCCTTTGTATTTTCTCAGAATAAACAAGTAAGTGAGGCATTGGCAGAGCAGAATTCCAGTGAAATAGACACCAAACGCAAACCAGCCTCCCCAGTTGTAAGCCCAGTCAAAGTTAAAATTGCCTTCATCAATGAAGAACAATAAAAGCACAAAAAGGAGGTTTGCTAAAACAGATACCAACACCGGCGAAGATTTACTCTTGCTTTGCAGCTCAATTGAAGACATGGCTTAGATTTTTCCAGTAACGGAAAAAAGGGATTGAATATTGTTCTAATGCGTCTTAGTCACCAGGGCAAAATTCCCTTCGATCTTAAATTTCCAGCCTTCTTCAAAAATTTTCGGAAGGAATCGCCTGTAAAGCGCCATCCGCGCGTTTTCAACGTTCTCGTCTTCGCCTTCGCGACCTACAGCGTTAAACTCGTACACGTTTACCTTGGGGTGTTCTTTCATGTAATTTTTTACGATTTCAACAATCGTATTCATCACCTGGTAAACCTCACCGCGATTCGTGGTCACGTATTCTTCGCCTTCAAACTCGTCGTTTATCACGCCAAATACAATATTAGCATGGAGAATATTGTCCTGTAGTCTTCCAAAACGAACCTCATAGCGCAAACCACTCAGTGTGTTGAAGTAATAAACACCCGCGCTTGGGATGTTCGGGTACTCAATAGGAAGGATATTTTTATAGGATGTGCTCAAATAAATATTGCTTTACATTACACCAGCACTTTGTTTTTTCTGAAACGTTCAGCCAATACAAGGTCTTTACTTCCGGAACTGTAATCGTAGAATCCTTTACCTGATTTTACGCCAAGATGACCTGCTGTTACCATATTTACTAATAACGGGCAAGGAGCGTATTTAGGATTTCCGAAACCGTCCTGTAGTACACGTAAAATATTAAGACATACGTCTAAACCAATAAAGTCGGCTAATTGCAAAGGTCCCATAGGATGGGCCATCCCAAGTTTCATCACCGTATCAATCTCCTCAACGCCTGCAACACCTTCATTCAGGGTAATTATTGCTTCATTGATCATTGGCATTAAGATCTTGTTTGCCACAAAGCCCGGGAAATCGTTCACTTCCACCGGGATCTTGTTTAGTTTTTTGGATGTTTCCATGATCAGATCGCACACTTCGTTGGAAGTGCTGTAGCCGCGGATCACTTCTACCAGCTTCATAATAGGAACCGGGTTCATAAAATGCATACCGATTACTTTGTCAGGACGCTTTGTTACAGCAGCAATCTGCGTAATAGAAATAGAGGAGGTATTACTGGCCAGGATCGTATGCGGAGAACAGATCTCATCGAGTTGTTTAAAGATCCTGAATTTGATGTCCACATTTTCGCTGGCCGCCTCAACAACCAGGTCTGAACCAGGCGCTGCTTTGGTTATATCTGTGTGTGATGTGATATTTTTAAGAGTGGCATTTTTAACGTCTTCGGTAATAGTGCCTTTTTGCACTTGCCTGTCGAGGTTTTTTGTAATGGTGTTTATTGCTTTTTGTAGTGCTGCTTCGCTGATGTCAACAAGGTTCACTTTGTATCCGCACTGGGCAAACGTGTGTGCGATCCCATTCCCCATAGTCCCGCTGCCAATCACAGTAATGTTCTTCATCGTCATTTTCTAATTATCTCTTAAATCTAAAGGTCTATTTCGGTTTCACCAAAGAAAATTTTTAACAATCGCACATAAAAAAAGCCTTCTGAAAAAGAAGGCTTTAAATTTTTTAGATTCCCTGGATTAGTTGGTAATACTGATCTTTTTCTCAAGCTCCTCGATGTAAGCTTTAAAACGTTTGTCAGTGTCCATCAGGTTATTTACAGTGCGGCAAGCGTGCAATACGGTTGCATGGTCTTTACCACCGCAGTGCATACCAATAGTTGCCAAAGATGATTTTGTCATGCTTTTTGCGAAGTACATGGCAATCTGGCGGGCCTGAACTACCTCACGTTTACGTGTTTTTGATTTCATGGTATCTATAGCCAGATCAAAATAATCACACACTACTTTTTGGATATAATCGATAGAAACCTCGCGTGCAGTGCTTTTCACAAACTTGTCGATCATTGTTTTTGCAAGATCCAGGGTGATGGTCTTTTTGTTTAAACTCGATTGAGCCAACAAAGAGATCAACGCACCTTCCAGTTCGCGAACGTTGGAAGTGATACTGTATGCAAGGTATTCATTCACTTCTTTTGGAAGTTGGATACCTTCGTTGTAAACTTTTTTATCAAGGATAGCAATACGGGTTTCAAGCCCCGGAGCCTGAAGGTCAGCACTAAGTCCCCATTTGAAACGGGATAATAATCTTTGTTCAATTCCCTGGATATCAACCGGAGCGCGGTCGGCAGTTAAAATGATCTGTTTACCTAATTGATGCAGGTGATTAAAGATGTGGAAAAATACATCCTGAGTTTTTTCTTTACCGGCAAAATATTGAACATCATCAATAATTAACACGTCAATCATCTGATAGAAGTGTACAAAATCATTCTGGTTATTATTCTTAACCGCCTCTATAAACTGAGTGATGAACTTTTCAGACTGTACATATAATACAGTTTTATTAGGATATAATTTTTTTACCTCAATGCCGATCGCTTGTGCAAGGTGGGTTTTTCCTAAACCAACACCACCATATAACAAAAGCGGGTTAA
>JAEUTM010000273.1 GCA_016788025.1 Bacteroidia bacterium | reverse complement strand
TTTTAATCGGTATGTTTTTATTCCCGCAACTTGGATTACCTGCTCTTAATTTCCCGGCAAATCCTTTTGGCGTATTAATTGTTTCGGTTATCTGCGGCTGGTGCGCTGTCAGCTATGCACAATGCGTTGGGGTGTTTGCATCGAGTCAGGAACAAGCCAACGGTTTCGGAGCTATAACCATTGTTATTTTTGCTGCAATTGGTGGCCTTCTTGTTCCCGAATTTGCAATGCCCGCGTCTTTTGGCCCCCTTATTAAACTTTCACCGCTTCACTGGTGTCTTCAATCGTATTACGGTTTATTTTTGGAGGGTGGAAGCATGAAAGATATTCTCCCGAATATTATATCTTTACTGGCGATTACAGGATTATTCCAGGCATTTGCAATTGCGGGACTCAAACGAAAAAAATTAATTTAAACACATGGAAAGAACAGCATTAAAGGAAGACGTGAAAAAGAAAATGATCCAGTTCCTCAACCTGGCCCCCTTAACACCTGAAGAAATTGATGATGACGCTCCTTTGTTCGGCGAAGGATTAGGACTTGATTCTATAGACTCCCTTGAGCTGATTGTGATGCTGAAACGTGAATATGGCGTGCAAATTGATGATCCAAAAGAAGGCCGCAAAGCTTTGGCAAGCATCAATACCATGACTGATTACATTTTGGAACACGGCAAAAAATAAAAACGTGAGCAGGATCCTTGTAAGCGGCATAGGCCTTATAAGTTCTATCGGCACTTCAAAGGAAGAAAACCATCTGTCGCTTAAATCTGGTATATGTGGCATGAGAAAACCGGAATTCCTGGAAACCATTCACGCATCGCGATTGGTTTTTGGCGAAGTAAAACTCTCAACTCCACAATTAAAAGAATTGCTTAAAGCCTCTGAAAAAGGAATTACGCGTACTACCTTACTTGCGCTAAAAGCCTTTGAAGAAGCCCTGCTTGACAGCAAAATAAATCCTGAACAGCATTCGGACCGCAGTACTGCTTTTATAAATGCAAGCACAGTTGGTGGTATGAGTCAGACCGACGAAATGTACCATGATGCAAATTCTCAATCGGGCGGTTCGGAGTTTATCGGAACGTATGACTTCGCATCATCTGCAGTTTACATCCAGGAACGTTATAAACTCCAGGGTCTTGTAAATACGATTAATACAGCCTGCTCCTCCTCTGCTAATGCCATTATGTATGGCGCCCGATTAATAAAACAAGGTAAAGCAAAAAGAGCAATTGTGGGAGGAACGGACAGTCTCTCAAAGTTCACGGTCAACGGCTTTAACTCTTTAGGAATTTTGTCGCCGGAATTTTGTAAACCTTTTGATGAAACGCGAAAAGGTCTTAATCTTGGTGAAGGTGCTGCATATCTTGTCCTTGAAAAAGAAGAAGATTGCGCCGGAAAAACGATTTATGCTGAAGTGAGCGGATATTGTAACAGCAACGATTCCTTCCATGCTTCATCCTTGTCCGAAACGGGAGAGGGTCCATATCTCGCCATGAAAGGTGCACTTGAAACAGCAGGTTTGAAAGCGGCAGATATTGACTTTATTAATGCTCACGGAACAGCCACGGAAAATAACGACCTGGTTGAAAGCAGAGCCATGATGCGAATCTTTGATAAGGTTCCGCCATTCTTATCCACCAAGGCAAATACAGGTCATACACTGGGAGCTGCTGGTGCAATAGAAGCAGTGTATAGTATCCTATCTCTGTATCACAACGAATTATATCCCGCGCTTAATTTCAATACACCCATAAACGAAACGAAACTCATACCGGTTAAACGATACGAACAAAAAAATATCAGGCACGTATTGTCCAACTCCTTTGGTTTTGGCGGCAATTGCACGTCTCTAGTATTTTCAAAAGCATAATGATCTACTTTCTCCATAGCGCCTGTATTTCTGCACAGTCCGGGGTATCGGAAGAAATTCCGTTGACACCTGCTTTGTCGGAACAAAACAAACTCAAAGCTGTGGAGCCCAAATACGAAGGCATTCCCAACAACTTACTTCGCCGGATGGGCCGCACAACGCGCATGAGTATAGGTGCTGCTATGAACTGTCTTTCCAAAACTGAAAGACTAGATGGCATTGTTATAGGTACTGCGAACGGAGGCATGGAGGATTGTATCAAATTCATGGAGCAGATCGTCAAGTATCATGAAACTGACCTCACTCCCGGGAATTTTGTGCAAAGTACACCCAATGGAATAGCGGCTCAAATAGCTTTGATGAAACAAAACCGCGGCTACAATATTACACATGCACATCGTGGCCTATCTTTTGAAAATGCTATCCAGGATTGTATGCTTTTGTTGAATGAAAATCCAGACCATG
>JAEUTM010000272.1 GCA_016788025.1 Bacteroidia bacterium | reverse complement strand
GTATACGTCACGGTTGGAACTTCCAATTTTTTGGGTGACCTGGGAGGCGGAAAAGGCGCAGGAAAAGACTACAGTCCAAGGGATTTGAATTTTAATCAAAGTCGCACGGCTTTTGGTGTTGGAGCTCGTTATAAACTACAGCGTGCTATTAATTTATCAGCTAAGTTCAATTATTTGAATGTGCGTGGCAATGATGCAAAAGCAAAGGACTCCATTCGTTTCAACCGCAATTTAAATTTCAAATCTAACATTTACGAATTAACCTTGCGCCTGGAATTTGGTTACCAGAGCACCAGACGTGGAGGAAGTAAATATGGTATTCGCAGAAATTATGGTCGTATGAAAAACATGACCCATAACCTTTATGCTTTTCTTGGTGTTGGTGGATTTTATTATAATCCAAAAGGACAAAGAGCCAACGGAGAATGGGTTGCGTTACGTCCTCTTCACACCGAAGGACAGGGATTACCAGGAGGGCCTAAACAATACGGCAGTTTCAGCATCGCGATTCCGGTAGGTGCATATTACAAACTCACCATCAATAAAAAATGGTCGCTTGGTGTTGAATTTTGTTATCGTAAAACATTTACGGATTACATTGACGATGTGGGAACAAGTTATTATGACCCATCTGCTTTAACAGAAGCCTATGGACCTTTATCTGCTGAAATGGCTGACCCTAACCTAGGCAGAATACCAGGCGCCACAGCTCCTGCCGGTGACGGCACTGCAGCACAACGCGGCGACAGGCAGAAAGATGCATACATGAGCCTTGAACTGACCGTTGGTTATACCTTCAAGAAACAACGCCGCTCGGCAAGGTTGAGAAGTAAGTTCTAAGTTCATTTCGACACGGAGATACAGAGACCAGAGGCACGGAGGGTTTATTTCCAGCGTTATGAAATCACGTGGGAATGCAATTTGAGAATGAGAAGTAAGTTCTAATTGCAGTAACAATTTCAACACGGAGAAACAGAGACACCGAGCGACGCACGGAGTTTTCAATCTCATTGATACTTGAGCCTCTTTCAAATAGTGTTTTGTATCTAAAATTCAACTACGGTGTGGCAGCAGATTTACACAAAGGAACACAAAGTATCAATGCTCAGGTTTTACCGCAAATAAAAATCCCCGAACGATTTGTCCGGGGATCTTATATATAAATGTTTGAATCTATTATTTTTTAGCCGGAGCAGCAGCTGTTTTAGCGGCAGCAGCCGGAGCAGCAGCTGGTGTAGCAGCAGTTGCAGGAGCTTCTTCAATAGCAGCAGCGCGGGTTGTATCAACGCTTACTACTGAAATGTTTTTAGGATGAAGTAAAGTAATTCCTTCGATATTGATATCACCGGCAGCAATAGCTTTACCGATCGATAATTTCTCAACGTTTAATTCAATTACTTCTGGTAACTTAGAAACTAAACCTCTTACTTTCAGTTTACGCATTTTAAGGTTTAATTTACCACCCGCTTTTACACCTTCAGCCTGACCTACAGTTTTAACCGGTAACTGAACAGTTACAGGTTTGTCTTCTGTTACAAGTAAAAAGTCAGCGTGAATAAGAGTATCTTTAATTCTATGGAATTGTGCTTCCTGAAGTACTGTTCTGTATGATTTACCTGCTACTTCGATATTTACCAGGTTAGTATCAGGAGTGTAAATGATGTCTTTAAAGTGACGGGCATCGGCACTGAAGTGAATTTGCTCACCTCCACCATAAATTACACATGGCACCATGCCTTTAGCTCTTAAAGCCGCAGCATCCGTTTTCCCTACGTTCGCACGTGGCGAACCGCTCAATTGTACTGTTTTCATTTGTTTGTTTTTATTTGTTGTTTATATTTTGGTGAAACGAAGCTTGCTTCTGCTTCACCGTTGTTTGTTTTGAATTATAAAATAAAGTTACTGCTGATCGATTCAAAATTGTGAACGCTGCTGATCACTTTCGCGAACAGAGGCGCAACGCTTAACACTTTAATCTTTTCGCATTGTTGTTTAAGAGGAATGGTATCTGTTACGATCAGCTCCGTTAGTTTAGAGTTTTGAATATTCTCATACGCTTTACCCGAAAGCACCGGATGTGTACATATTGCACGTACACTCAGCGCCCCTCTGTCGAGCATCATCTCCGCCGCTTTACAAAGTGTTCCACCAGTGTCAACAAGATCGTCCACTAACACGATATTTCTTCCTTCCATTTCACCGATAGCTGTCATGCTTTCCACAACATTAGCCTTAGCGCGTTGTTTGTAGCAGATTACCATTTCTGAATTGAGATGCTTTGCATAACCGTTTGCACGCTTACTGCCACCCATGTCAGGCGCAGCCATGGTTAAATTCGGAAGATTTAAGGTTTTAAGGTATGGAAGGAAAATAGTTGAAGCGTATAAGTGATCTACCGGTACGTTAAAGAAACCCTGGATCTGGTCAGCATGAAGATCCATGGTCATTACACGGGTAGCGCCAGCCACTGCAAGCATATCCGCAACCAGTTTAGCTCCAATGGCCACGCGGGGCTTGTCCTTACGATCCTGGCGGGCATATCCAAAATAAGGAATAACAGCGATGATATGACGAGCGCTGGCACGTTTGGCAGCGTCGATCAATAAAAGCAGTTCCATCAGGTTATCTGCAGGAGGCATGGTGCTTTGAATTACAAACACGCTTTGCCCGCGAATACTTTCTTCATAAGAAGCCTGAAGTTCTCCGTCACTAAAACGGTAATGCTCTACTTTACCCAAAGACTGGCCATATGAAGAGGCAATTTTTTCAGCCAGCGATTCGGTGGCAATACCTGAGAATAATTTAACCTGCGATTCCATTTTTTAAGGACTGCAAATATAGTGATTTTTATAGTTTTAGCCAGCAAAAACTCAAAAATAGACTGGCAAAAAGGTCAGAATGGCATGTTTTTTGTTGCTTTTATTTGCCCCACACCCAAAAACCCATGAATAAATCACCTGGCGTTCTGTGCAACTACATTTCCAAGCTACTGAAAAGGCCGGAAACCTTTCTGCTACCACTCTTTTTATTATCGAATTGGCCCGGAATTGCCCAGACCATT
>JAEUTM010000269.1 GCA_016788025.1 Bacteroidia bacterium | reverse complement strand
AGATGGTGTCCCGGTCGTATTGCCCCATAAGATTCAGACCTATACAAAGGAATATTAAAAGAAATTTGGGTATATGAATATCGTTACTCATTATTTTCTTTTTCTGCAAAAGATTAAGGTTCTGTGATTCCCCGCACCGGCTCATAATAAAATACAGTCGCTCCTGAGCCCAGGGTTTTTGTCTTTGTGAGTTTCAACATGATCCTGTCCTTGATTTGATCAAACAGGCGGAGTCCTTTGCCTTCTATGACAGGATGAATACAAATTTGGAATTCATCAACGAGCTTGCTGTTTAAGAGCTGAATGATCAAACTGCGGCTTCCCACAAGAATATCTTTTCCAGCCTGTTGTTTGAGTTCTGAAACTTCCTCATTCAGTGTTTTGTCTGCAAGTTTCGCGCTTTCCCAGTCCGTGTTTTTCAAGGTATTGGAGAAAACAAGTTTCGTAATTTTATCTATTGAAACAGCAAAGTCATCCATCGATTTTTCACCGGAGGGTTTTTCCAGCAAGGTTTTCCAGAAAAGCATTAATTCATAAGTAGTCCTGCCATATAAAATAACACCCCCATTGTTAATCAGGTCTGCATAATGCCGATGTAATCCTTCATCTGCAACTCCTGTTGTATGGTCGCAAATACCGTCGAGTGTCATGTTGAATGCTGCAATTACTTTTCTCATAGTTTATGTTAATCAATAAATGAAGCGAAACCCTCGTCATATTTAGTAGGAATTACTTCTGTGATGTCGTAATCGGCAATGTTGTTCCGGTAAAATGGGTCTTCTTTGATGATATTATCCAGTTCTTGCCTGTTCACATCGCGAACCAAAATGATGCCACCTGTTCTTGGATTTTTCCTGCCGGAAAAAATGAATTTCTTTTCTGCATAGTACTTATCCAAAAATTGAATATGCGCTTCGATAAATGTTTCTACTTCGCTGATGGCTTTTTTGTATGATAATGAGACGATGAACATTTATTTGTTGCAAAAAGTTTTGGGTTTAGATTCCATTTGAAGAAAGCTGGAAGCGTTTCGTCGCTTGGCGTTCGGCCCGCCGGCGTTAGTCTGTCCGGCGAAGTAGTAGCGGCCAGTTAGAAAAAGTTGGCGGGCTGACGCTTTAGCTGCTGTTATGCAGCTTTGCTGTCAAATTGTTTAATTGTTCTTAATTCCTTGTCTTTTTGTCTTGATTCATCCTCAATATCAAAGTCGTCTTGAAGCCCTAACCAAAATTTAGCTGAATTACCAAAAAATTTGGAGAGTCTGAGAGCTGTGTCTGCAGTGATACGTCGATTACCTTTAATGATTTCAGAAATTCGAGTCTGCGGAATGGAAATCTCTTTTGAGAGTCTGTACGCTGTGATGTCAAGGGGAATTAAAAACTCCTCTGACAAAATTTCTCCTGGATGAATATTTCTTAGTCTTTTCATTTTATATTATTAATGATAATCTGTTAACCGAACGTCAAATGCACTTCCATTGTCCCAACGAAATATGATGCGCCATTGATTGTTAACTCTAATGGAATAAAAATCTTTAAGACTGCCTTTTAGTTTTTCAAGCCGATTTGATGGCGGGATCATTAGGTCTTTTATGTCAACAGAGTTGTTCAGCATCCTTAATTTTCGTCGTGTAATTTCTTGTATCTCTGTCGCAAAACCTTTAATCCATTCACCCTCCCAAATCTTTTGAGTGTTTTTGTCACCAAATGATACAATCATACTACC
>JAEUTM010000027.1 GCA_016788025.1 Bacteroidia bacterium | reverse complement strand
CACCAAGATTAAGACTTAGCAGCCCGAAGAGCGCTGCGAAAGCCTTGATAGTTGTGTAAGTTTTTTTCATTGTGTGATTTTTAGATTGTTACTAAAACAAACATATTGAAAAAAAATAATTGTTTAACATAAATTTAGCATTCCATTCAAAATTTAACATTATTCCCCCCTGTATTCTTTTTTCGTCTGGATTGAAAGTTGTATGCTGTCGAATTTCGTTAAAACAAAAAGGCCCTGCGTTTTGCAAGGCCTTCTCAAATATTAAATCTAAATTAGAAATATAAATTTAGTCTTAGTGAGGCTGAGACTCCTCCAAACATATTGCTGTTATCTGTGTCTAGTCCAACATGAGTTGTCGTTGATCCGTCAATCGTTGTTTGTTTAACGGCTGGCTGCGTGGCACCCTGAACCGTTGACTGTCCAATAGATTCATACACTGTTTCCGAACGTCCCGCGAAAGAAACACCAAGTCCCCAGCCGAACTCTCCACCCAGACTTAATTTAGGGAGCACAAAATACTCAGCGCCAATAAACAGCCTTGCACCCAACGAAATGGTTGCCCCATTTTTGCGTTCAACGACCCGTGCGATTTTTCCGCTTACTCCCTGGATGGGAGGATCAGACACAACGTTGTTAGCGGCTCCGAAAAAAGGACTGAACATTGCATCGCTGCTGTCTACCATTATCTGTGGAATAGACTCGGCATTGAGTTTATTGCCATAGGTGAACTTGTCTTTTGTGGTTGAAAAATAAACACCTGCTTCCACCCCATAGATTCCCTGGAGACGGCTCAATCCTCTTCTCTTTTCTACACCAAAACTCAAACCAACTGCGGTGGATGCTCTTTTCCAGCCGTTTTCTTTCATGGCAACGGCAGCCGGGTATGCGGCAGCTGTTGACGTTGCAGCTGCTACCCGATCTGCAACCATATTTTTTGAGTTCCAGGTGTTGAGGCCGATCCTTGCTGCCACCCTGTAAGCGGTATTTGCTGTCTTAAAGTATTTTCCGGTGATGGCCTGCGAATTGTTCAGAAAATTAAAATTTGCGTCTTTAATAAGTCTGGTGGCATCTATGCCTATGCTCCAGTCTTTTTCTTTTGGAAGAATTGGCTCGCCCAGCTTTGACGTGAGATCCTGCGCATTGAAGTTTAAGCTGTAACAAGCTACAATTAGTATCGACCAAAGTTTTCTCATAATCAGGTATAAGCGTTAAATTAATTTATAGTTCCGGAACTCTGAAACTAACGCAATTTAAGTGATTTTAGTGTGCGTGAAAAAATAATCTTCCACAAATTTGAATCAGCCGCCGGATTTATTCTGCAACAATGGAACAAAACGAAAACTACCAAGTGTTTTTTTATCGAAGTTTGTCTCGCTCACCTTCTTTAGCAACACCATTTCCTGCACATCACCTTCTCCAATAGGAATAATCATCAAACCTCCGATTTTCAACTGGGCAAGAAGGTCGTTTGGTATGTATGGGGCTCCTGCCGTCACAATCACTTTATCAAAAGGTGCAAACTGCGGTAGTCCTTTGTAACCGTCGCCGTATATGAGTTTTGCACCATTGTATCCTATATAAGGAAGAAACAATTTTGTGCGGTCAAAAAGTGTTTTTTGTCTTTCGATACTATAAACCTTTGCCCCGGCTTCCAGCAATACAGCGGTTTGATAGCCGCAGCCGGTACCAATTTCCAACACCTTTTCACCTTGTTTTATGTCGAGTTTTTCGGTTTGAAACGCAACTGTATAAGGCTGTGAGATCGTTTGTCCCGCGCCAATGGGAAGAGCCTTGTCGCTGTATGCATGATCGAGCAGGGCTGGTCTTGCGGTGCTTGTATCGAAAAATAAATGGCGCGGTATTTTTTCAATGGCGGCTAGTACTCTGGGATCCTTAATTCCCTTTGTTTTTAATATTTCCACCAGGCGTTTTCGTTTGCCCTGGAATAGATACTCGTCTTCTTTAGATACTGTATAAAACACCTTACTTTTATTTGTAAAATTACAATTAACCTGCAATAATATAGGATTTAATATTTTATTTTATTTTCGGCCATTAGCTATAAAAGCCTTAGTTTTGGGGGCTTTATGATCAACAACATTTCTTTAATTGGACTTGGGTATATTGGAAAGATTCACCTGCGGCTTTTGATGGAAAATCCAAACTGGAATGTGGTTGGTGTTTACGATATTGACATGACCTTAACCCGCGATCTGGCTTTGCAATACAGCATAAAAGCCTTCGCGAGCCTCGAAGAAGCGCTTGATCACAGCCAGGTGGTGGATATTGCCACGCCCAGCAGCACGCATTACGAAATCGCCAGGCAGTCTATAATAGCCGGAAAACATGTATTTGTAGAAAAACCGGTTACCTCCAACCTTAAGGATGCGAAGAAACTCCAGAAGTTGATTGCCGAAGCTGGCGTAATTCTGCAGGTGGGGCATGTTGAGCGGTTTAATCCTGCATTTAAAGCTTCTTTACCTTATATTAATAATCCGGTATTTATTGAGGTGCATCGCCTGGCCCAGTATAATCCGCGGGGCACCGACGTATCCGTGGTTCTTGACCTCATGATGCATGACCTCGACCTCATTTTAAGTATTGTAAAATCCAACGTAAAAAAAATTCATGTCTCGGGGACCGCATTGGTGAGTGAAACAGCAGATATTGTAAACGCCAGGATAGAATTTGAAAATGGAACAGTTGCAAACATTACAACCAACCGCATGGCTTTTAAAAACAGTCGCAAATTCAGGGTCTTTACAAAAGATAATCTTGTGAGTATTAATCTTTTAGATAAAACAACAGAAGTCATTAAAATTAAAAATGCCAGTTCAGGCACTAAAAACATGGTTATAGAACCAGGAAGTGGCCGCCCGAAAAAAGAAGTTGTTTTCGAACATCCAATAATTTTACCAACAAACGCAATAAACGAAGAATTAAATACGTTTCACATGAGCATTAATTCAAACAAAGTTACCCAGGTGGGAATAGAAGACGCCATACGTACCCTTGAAGTAGCTTTTGATATTGAGGAGAAACTTAGTTTATAATAATAACGGTGAAAAGTTCGAATTGTTGTATGTTGAATGATGCAGGATATTAAAGGTAAGATATGAGGATATTTTTACTTGCGTTTTTATTGCTGATTTCTGTGTTTTTACTGAGCACCTGTAAAAAACATGTGCCCGCGAAAGAAGCATTCCTCATAAAAGCCAGCGATGTAAAAGTAAGGACCAAATCGGGCCAGGGCTCAGGAAGCCACAAGATCACAGATTTATGGTTGTATGTAAACGGGCAATACAGGGGAGCTTATCCTGTAGGAAATGCTATGCCTATTGTTTCGGAGGGAGACAATGTGACGATTGATATCCTGGCGGGAATTAAAAACAACGGCATTTCTGATACGCGAATTCCCTGGTCATTTTACACGGCGCTTCATTTTGACACGCTTGTGGGAACGGGAAAGACTATTGAACGCGCATTTACGTTTGAGTACAAAGCAAGTACCACCTTTACCTGGAACGAAAACTTTGAGAGTAGTTTAAGTCTTACCAGGTCGAGCAATTCGGCGAAAGGCGTTGCTCAGGCTGCCACCGCTGATTGTTTTGAAGGTAAATCGGGCTTGTTGCAACTGGATGGAAGCGATTATTATCTGCAGGTTGAATCCACTTTCGATTTTGCATTGCCCATAAGCTCACCAGACGTTTACCTGGAGTTAAACTACAAATGCAATACCCAGTTTGAAATCGGTTTGATTGGCAGCAGCACCGAGTTAAAATCTGCCATGGTTCTTAATCCCCAGGAAAGCTGGAATAAGATCTATATACAACTCGCAACCGCTGTAAGCACTCCTCCTACTTCCACCAGCTATAAGATTTATTTCAAAATGCAGAAGTCAGACACTGACAGCGAGACAAAAAAAGTATTTTTAGACAATATTAAACTGGTATATTTTTAATGAGCCGGAAAGTACGTACGATACAATATATATTAGCTGATTTGCTTTCCGCCGGAATTGCCTGGACGATCTTCAACTATTACCGCAAAACCCAGGTTGACGCGCTTAAATACGGCGGAGTTACCGGTGAAATTTTCGATACTCAGTTCTTTCTAAGCGTTACAATACTTCCAATTATCTGGGTACTTGTTTATTATTTATCAGGCTCTTACAACAATGTACTCCGCAAATCTCGTATCAATGAATTTGTTCAGACATTAACCACTTCAATTATCGGGGTTACCGTTTTATTTTTCGTTTTACTGCTCGATGATTCGGTGGTATCATACAGACTCTATTACAAGCTTTATTTTGTATTGTTTGTATCACATTTCTTAATTACTTCTGCTTTCAGACTTATATTATCTTCCTCAACAAACCGTAAGATACACAAACGGGTTTTTGGCTTCAATACAATCATTATAGGCAGCAACGAACGCGCTTTAAAAATGTACCGTGAGATTAAGGCCCTGAAATACGGGATCGGAAACACCTTTGTAGGCTTTGTTCATATAGAAGGAAAGAACGGTTACTCTTCTGAGTTGATGAAAGAGCTGCCTCACCTGGGAGAATATCATGATATAAAACACATTATTGAAAAGAACCGTGTTGAAGAAGTAATTATTGCTTTAGAAAGCTGGGAGCATGAGTATATTAAAAATATTGTGAACGACCTCGGGGATATGGGTGTGATCATAAAGATCATCCCCGACATTTACGATATTCTCAGCGGTCATGTAAAAATGACCAGTATTCTCGGAACTCCACTGATAGAAATCAAAAACCAGATCATTCCGGAATGGCAGATCTCGGTTAAACGTTTTATTGATGTTACTGCTTCGATTGCTGTTCTGATCTGTTTCAGCTGGCTTTATCTTTTGATTGGGCTGATCGTGAGGCTTGGATCAAAAGGTCCGATGATCTTTAAACAGGAGCGGATTGGCGTGCACGGCAAGCCTTTCTACATATATAAATACCGCACCATGTATATTGATGCGGAAAAAGAAGGCCCGGCGCTTTCCAGCGCCAGCGATCCCCGTGTAACGCCGTTTGGAAGATTCCTCAGAAAAGTCAGGCTTGATGAAATGCCACAATTCTTTAACGTAATTATGGGCGACATGAGTCTTGTGGGGCCGCGTCCTGAGAGGCGTTTCTACATTGAGCAAATTGTAGTAAAAGCACCTCACTACAAACATCTTCATAAAATCCGTCCTGGTATTACCAGCTGGGGCCAGGTTAAATACGGCTACGCCGAAAATGTAGATGAAATGATCGATCGTTTAAAGTTCGACATTCTCTATATTGAGAACATGAGCCTGCTGCTGGATTTTAAAATCCTTGTACATACGATATTGATCGTGTTGCAGGGCCGCGGGAAATAATCACCCGAATTCAAATCAACCCAGCGGAATTATACCCGCTTTAACAGCAATTTGAAATGGTGTCATGATGTGCTGGTCATTATCTGGTTTCACGGGTGGTGGATTATCAATACGGGTTGGATCCGTTTTCGGCGGTTCTTTTATACGCGTCGGGTCAGCCTTTTCAGGGTTATGGGAGGGATGTTTTGTAGGATCAGGATCCTGATCGGGTTTTGTCGGAATGTGTTTTTCGGGCTTAACGGGTGGATCGTTTTTTTCTGGCCCAGGGAAGTCTGTTTTCATATCTAAATTATTTAAGTCCGGTTAAAAATCTTTTCTCCACTTCATTCCAGTTAACAACATGCCACCAGGATGAGATATAATCTGGCCTGGCGCTTTGGTATTTTAAATAATAAGCATGTTCCCATACATCTATGCCCAGTAAAGGAAAACCTTTCACCTCAGAGACATCCATAAGGGGATTATCCTGGTTTGGAGTCGAAACTATCTCAAGCGTTCCATCGTCCTTATGAATTAACCAGGCCCAGCCTGATCCAAAACGTTTGGTAGCCGCTTCCGCAAAAGCTGTTTTGAATTCCTGGAAAGATCCGAAACGCTCTTTAATTGCGGCATGAAGTTTACCGTTAGGAGAACCTCCGGCATGCGGTGACATTATTTTCCAGAATAAGCTATGATTATAATGCCCTCCGGCATTGTTCCTTACGGTTTCTGAAAACCGCGAAACCGAAGAAAGTATTCCTTCAATAGACAGTTGTTCGGCATCGGTGTTAATTATTGCTTTGTTGAGATTGGTAACATAAGCTTTATGATGTTTGCCATAATGAATTTCCATTGTTCGTGCGTCGATATAAGGCTCGAGAGCATTAAATGCATAATTCAATTCGGGTAGATTGAAAATATCGGTGCTTGTTGTTGTGTCTTTGGTTTCCATAGATTTTATTTAACGATAATTACTTTGTAACTGGACTCCATGCGTGTGGGTAAAACACCCCTATTATCACCGCAGCGAGTAAAATAAGAAACAGTATCCAGATAAAAACACTTATCGCGATGACTGGTGCGTTGTCGGTTACTTCTGTTTGCACCGGAGTTCTCCGGTGGGTTGGTTGCGCGGAAAACAAAAGGGCAAAAATCAGGATAACGAGTAAAACCGGGAACCATGAAACTCCCCACATTACCGGCCCGAAGGGGACAATCCAGAATTGTGCGGCATAACCGGCAAAAAACAGAATGGCGAAAAGCACTACCAATGGCACCAGAGAATTTCCCCTTTTATACGGTGCAAAAATAAATGCTACTATCACCGCCAATACCATGGCTCCTATGATTCCCATTTTCTACAATTTTCCCTTTACATTCAAAACGCATACCATTAAAAAAGAAAAGCGTCCTCCCAGAACGCTTTTCTTATAACATATTGAAATATTTGCTTTGCTAATAACTTTGCTTCACCGCTACTATTTCAGATTTGACTTCGCCTTATGAAGAATTTACGGTTTACGGTGAGCCGACATTAACTAAGCATTGGTTTTTAATCCCCAGATTTCAATATGTGCCTTATTATCTTTGCGGTTAGGTAGTGTTTTGTACACAAAAACTATTTTCCTGATACTGCGTTCGCCACCTTTTATATCAATCTCTTTACTTTGCCCAGGCGCTTTGATTGGGAAATTCACATTAACTTTTTGATTGTCGCCACTTTCGTAAAATACTTCTATTTCCATAAGGTTTACAGGAGCCTCTTCAACCCTGAAAATAAGTGAGGCGAAACGGTCTGCTCCAAGTACTGTGATTTCGTCATGGTCTTTCGAAAAATCAACTGTGGTTTCCCCTATCTTATGCCATCCCTTTTTATCGCTGATGACAACTTTTGGGCTTTGAGCTGAGGCAAGATTAATTAAACCCGACAGCACAAACATTAAACTTAGAATAATTAGTTTTTTCATAAAATTTACTTTTTTTGATATCAGAGAGGAAAATTTTATGCCATCGGTATTTATACTAAGGAGGGAGTTTGTGGGAAATAAATTCGCAACGGTGACTAATTTTTACCACAGAATTATTCGTTTTAGCGCACTACAAACTGGCATAACATTTTCATAAGGTAGATCATAAGATACTCTGTTAAAAGAACTACAGTAACGAAGAAATTCGCGAATGTTCGTAACCTTCAAAAGAGGCTAAACTAACAAGGTAATTAACATAGTATCACTGAGAGATAACCCCCCTAAAACGGGGGTTATTTCTTTTTTACACAAAGTGTGCCGCTAGTTGGCACGGATTTATAAGTACTAAACCGAAATTTAAAAACAAGTACTATGAAAACTGAAAATCAAAACCAGGACAAAGCCGGAAGCCGGACAAATCCTGAAACGACAGATCCAAAAACAAATTCACGTGAAACTACCTCAGCAGAGAGGCAGAAGGAATATGACACCTTAAAACCGGATTTAACACAAACCCCGAAACAAAACAACGGTATCAACGATCCAAAAACAAGTAAAACGACTACCGGATACCAGGGAGGTTCTGCAGCTGCCGTAATGGACGAGGACAATGGAAACATTGTAAACGAGCAACAGCAAAACAGAGATCCAAGAACAAATCAACAACAGGATCAAACACGTAAACCACAACAACCTACGCAACAACAACCTAATCAGCGTAACCAGCCGCAAACCGATCCTCGCAAACAGCAGGAACAGTCGGCTACCAAACGCAATGATGAACCAAAACGTTAAACACCTTTGACCCTCCGGACCGCACTTTAAATATCCGAAGGTTCATTGTACCGGAAAGCCTCGCTAGAAATAGTGGGGCTTTCTGTTTTTTGGATTGAACACAGATGACGCGGATCATTATGACACTTCAGATAACTTGACGCAGATTTCACAGATGCTTGAGATTTAAAATGGACGCTGATGACGCAAATTAATTATGCCAGATAACACAAATCTCGCAGATGTTCACTAAGATTTTTAAGTAAAATCATTTATTGTTTTTCTGGAATCCGCACAATCTGTGTCTAAAAATGAAGAATAAAAAAAGCAGAACCTTTTCAGTCCTGCTTTCTTTCTTAAAAAATATTGTTGGTGTTATTTTGTAACAACAAGGTATTTTGAAGCGCTCCAGAACTGGGCCGGGTCGTTGATCTCGATACTATTTACCATATCGCCATCTTTCACCATTGTATACGATCCTGTTGGGTGCGAGGTAATAATTTTAGCGCCTTTGCTGCCAACAGGAATGCTTTTGGTTTCTGTATAGTCAATTTTTGTAAATAAACTATTGTCCAGGTTATCACTCAATTTTGCGGTTCTACCCATTCCTAAAAGTCCGCCTTTTTTGTCGATGAGTTTTGACTTTTGCAATTCTTTAGAAGTGCCCACTACATAATATGCTGTGTGCATTTCGATCGTGTTTTGATGAATTGTTTCCTCCTGTACCTGGCTACGATACGACAAGGTATCGATCGCCACATGGAGTGTTGCTATTTCTGAATTGAGGTTATTTAGTTTCTCATTCAGTTCCGCCAATTCCTGGTATTTCCGGTTCAACTGGCTGTTTAAGAGCTTAATGGTTTTTTCGAGTTCCGAATTCTTATGGTTTGCTTTGCGAAGACGAGAATCGAGTTGTTTGAGTTTTTTGTTGTTTTCAACCATTAACTCGTTAATACTGCGAATCTGCTCGTTGATGTATGCTTTTCTATCGCCTTCATTATTTCTGAGTTTTCCAGAATTTTCGGTAATAAGATGTTGTTTTATTCGGATGGAATCGAGATTGGCTTCTACTTCATTAAAAGAAGCTACAAAATCGTTTACCGTTGTTTCGCGTTCGCTGATAACGGTGATTAATGAATCTTTCTGACGGATTACTGCTTCATCCTTCATTGGGTCAGAGCAGGCTGCCATACCACAGGCCAACGCTGCCATAAAAATGTATTTTTTCATATATAAGTTTAGTTTGAGGCTTTACAGAAAAATTGGTGCCAGATTGTCTTAGAAGTGGATGCCTAATCCAAAAGTTGACAATCCGGTTGACAGGTCAAGAAAGATCCCAACTGCGGAACTGAGATGAAGTTCTGAACCTATATGCAGGTTTCCATAAAGAGGACCTGAATACCTTCTGACCTCGACATCACGCTCACCATAGTAACCTGCTTCCCACACTCTTTTCCTGAAAGCCACTCCGACAGAAGCTGCCGCGTAAAAATCCCAACGGTCGCCTGCCCTGAATAATTCATCAAAATAATAAGTACCCTTTGCTCCCACCGGGATAATTGTTTCGCGATAATAATATTCACGGTATGGGTAATAAGGATCACCCCAATAGCGGTAATCGCGGTAAGTAAGCACAGAAACAAAAGGCGCCAGCGTAAAATTTCTGAACAGGTCGAATTCATAATTTAGTGTGCCGGCTGCAGCATTACCGTAATAGCCAATGCCGCCGCCAATGTTCAGAGCGTTTCCAAATCTTTCCTGGGCCTTCATTGCACCTCCCAGTAAATAAACAGAGGCCAGTAGAATAATAATTTTTTTCATGTTTAAGCCGCAGAAGCCCTGCGGAGGCGGTCTTTGAGTTTTTAGCGTGTAATGGTTGAACGTTTATTTAAAAACTGAGAAAGCATCCAGGCGGTCTTTTGCTGCTCGCCAAGGTATTTCGTAATGAGGTCGGCAGTAACGATGTCCTCATGATCCTGTGCAAGTTTTACCACTTCCGTCTCTATTACCGCAAGTCCTTTCAGGTCATTAAGCATTGCAACCACACATTTTTCCTGATCGCCATTTTGACCGTTTTCTTTAATGACTGATAACTTGAGCATGTCCGTGGCATTGAGTAACGGCTGGCCACCAAGGGTAAGAATACGCTCAGCAATGGCATCAATCTTCACGGTTGCATCGTTGTATGCGGTTTCGAATACCTTATGGAGTTCAAAAAAATTTTCACCTTTTATCATCCAGTGCGATGCGCGTATATTAAAATAAGCCACCTGGTAAGAAGCCAGAAGGTTATTTAATTGCTTAATAAGGTCTGAATACACTTCCTTTGTTTTCATAATCTTTTTCTTAATACCTATTAAAATCTCATGCCACAAAAAAACCGGTCGCGAAATTTCGGGACCGGCTTTAATACTTCTTTCAGCATCAGGCTCTAAGCTCTTTTCTGAAATTTTTGCTTGGGATATTTAGTTCCTCCCGATATTTTGCCACCGTGCGGCGTGCAATTGTATAGGTTTTGAGCATTAACAATTTTACGATTTGTTCATCGCTTAAAGGATTTGATTTGTCTTCGTTGTTTACACACTCGCGCAGTACCTTCTTAATTTCGTTGGTACTTACCATTTCGCCATTTGTTGTGCTTAGTCCTTCTGTGAACAGTTTTTTCATAAGAATATTACCGGAAGAAGTCTGGATATATTTGCTGATCACAATTCGTGAAACAGTCGAAATATCTGAATCTATTTCCTGGGCAATGGTTTTCAGGATCAAAGGCTTCAAATCTGCTTCGTCTCCCGTAATAAAGAATTTTTTCTGATGACTAACAATTGCCCTTGCCACTTTTATCATCAGGCTTTCGCGCTGCTGAAGAGCGTCGATAAACCATTTGGCGCTTTCTACTTTACTTTTGATAAACGTTGCTGCGTCTTTTGATCCTTTGTCTTTTGCTTTAGAATATGTACTAAGCATCTCTACGTATTCCTCGTTTATTTTAAGTGGCGGATGTTTGGCATTATTAATATAGAGTTCTACTTTTTCTCCTTCCACGAGCACGGTAAAATCCGGAACAATGCTTGTTGCTTTGCCTGAGCTTTCTGCAGTGCTGCCAGCCGGAACGGGATTAAGCTTTTTGATCTCAGCCAAAGCATCCTGAAAATCTTCATCATCCAGCTTCAAAGCTCTTTTAATACTTATGAAGTTCCTTGCCGAAAGCTCTTCCATATGCGTTTCAAGGATTTTAATCGCATGAAACGTATCGCGGGTCTTTTCAGTCTTGTGATTCAATTGCAATAGAAGACATTCTCTCAGATCTTTTGCTCCTATTCCAACCGGATCGAGTGTCTTTATAATGGATAAGACAGTGGCTAGCTCGTCTTCTGTTACGGGTTCATTTACAAAAGAATATTCGTCAGCTATATCTGCAAGGTCTCTCCTCAGATACCCATCATCATCAAGCGTTTTAATGAGGTACTCGCCTATTTGTTTTTGCTTTTCACTAATTGAGCGAAGTTCGAGCTGACTAATGAGAGAAACAGTAAAGTCGTGATCTTCCAGGAAGATCTGTTCTCTCTTCTCATCGTCTTTGGTATGATTGTTTGCTTCGTACTTATAATCATCAAGTGCATCACGATCCATATAGTCCTTGTAGTCGTAGTCTTCTCCAAGTTTTCCCTCCGAAATTACATCTTCTTTTTCTTCAGAAGTTTCGTCTTCACCATCCTGTTCATCCTTTTCGGCGTCCTGATCAACCGTATCGTATTCCAATGCCGGGTTCACTGCCATTTCATTAGCAATGTGCTGTTCCAAGGCAATAGTGGGCAGACCTAAAATATTGATCAGCTGAATTTGCTGATGTGTTAGCTTTTGGGTTAGTTTTTGAGTTTGAGATTGCGTAAGAGACATAACTATAAGTTTTTAACGGTGATTGGGAGTTTTACTGATTTGTTTTTTGCTAAAGCGCTTGTAATGGACATACATTAGCGGTGCAGTAACGACAAAAACCACTGCCATCACTTTGATAAGATCAAAGGCGTTGGTAGCAACAGCGGTAGAGGCCGATAAACGAATAAGCAGGGCGATAAAAAGAAAACTTAAAATCCAACGTATCATCATAGGGCGTGTTTAATGTTACGCTCTCTTAATTGAAATAATAGTGCCGAATTTTCACAGATTTTAAGTTTATGAATATCAGAACCTTGGCATGAAATTTTTTTTCTGGCTTTTACTTCTCCGTTACAAAAATTCCCCATTTATGCCAAAGTGGGGAACTGCGGAAAACACTGGAAAGTGCGGAAAACACTGGTTCTCAAAATCCAAAAAAATGTTAAGCGGTGGCATGAAAATTACATACAGAAATCACTGGTTTAATAAACCAAAAAATTATTATTAAAAAAGTCTCTGTGTTTTTTACAGAGGGTTTTCCTACTTTTTAATATCGCACACAATGAAATTTTTGGTTCTTTTTAAATCCATCCTCTTTTATGTTTTCCTGCCGGTAATCACCCTTGCGTCCTGGTATGTTCAACACGAAAAAGCTCCGCACGGAGGGATTTTAAAACAAAGCGACGGATATTTTATAGAACTCCGAAAAGCCGATAAGTACATGTACGTTTATTTGCTGGATTCGCGTTTAAAAACTGTTACCGGTAAGGATCTAAGCGGAGATGTGAAATTTTTTCTTCCGGATAACACTATACTTCCGGTAAATCTCAAAACAATTTCCGAAGAGGGGTTTCTGGTTGAAATGCCTGCGGCGTTTAAAGGTTGCCAGGTTAATTTCATAATAAACAAGACGCCCGTAAGCGCCTTGTTTGAAAAACAATACCTGGAGAGTTCCCGGTAGTCAATTATTATTTATCTACCGGAACTTCACCCTCTTCATATCTTCTGAAGTATTGCAAATTTATAAGTGCAACTACAATACTCACTGCAGCACCTTCAAACAAAATAATAGCAGTTGGAATTTGTTTTAATGTTTCGGATGCGCGCGAAAGAATAATTTCATTCATCTCCTCGTCAAAGCGTGTGTAAAAAAACAGGAATACACTAAACAAAAGGAATGAAACAACACCTGTAAAAAAACTCTCGAAGAATACTTCAAGGAACGGAACATATCCTTTTCCCTTGGTTACCTGGCGTTTAATTTCAACGATACATAAAACACAAAGAAAAACATAATTTACCATTCGCAATTCAGTTATGGTATGCAGGTTGAGTACTCTCATTAACAAGAGGAAAGCGATATAAAACAGGCAAGCAATGAACCCATATTTAAGAATGGAGTTGCGGCTTTCTGCCAAGGTGATTTTAGCTGATCGTAACATAATCTGGTGGTTTTAGTTTCTTTTAATGCATAATAAAAGTATGCCAAGCAACTTTCCTGAAATTCAACTCAATGATTTTAAGCCACTTAATAATTTTGCGCTGATCCCTTTGTGTTGAATAAGAACTTTGAATTTGTTTCCCATATCGTTGAGAAGCAAATGGGTTAAAAAAGCGTCCGTTTCATATTGCATAAACCTCTTTTCCTCCTGTCTTTTAAATTTCATATAATCGAGGAAGCCAAGAGCTTCCAAAAAATCTCCCTGCGTTACATAACCCGCATAATCCAAGCCGTTCATGGCACCCCAAAGGCATAAAGCTGAGAAATTAACATGACTTGTGATGTCCTGTTGCCCTATAAATTCGTAAGGCGAGTAGCTGAGTTTATGTTTGTTAATACATTTCAGTGTTCCCCCATTTCTTTCAGGATTGTACAAGTCCCACGAAGGGTGCCCATAGTCGATAGTAAGCACATAACCTTTCTGCAAACACTTTGAAACACGATTGACCCATTGGATCGCATCGAGGTTAATCTCGGTACTGTAGCCTTTTGGTAGTCTGACCTCCAGCGCCTCAAAATAATTTTTGAGACTGTCTGAAGCTGGCACCTGTATTTCTTTAAAACCATCCTTATAATCCACAAAAATCTCCATAAGCTGTTCCTGCATAACAACTTTATGTACTGGAAAATTATCTATCAGTTCGTTTGATATAAAACACCCTTCTATCTGGGGTATTTCATTCAACGATCTACAATATTCAACTCTGTCGTTCAAAAGTAACTTTGCTTTCTGCAACATAGTCTCGCTGCAGTCCAGCACATAGTATTTAAACCTGAGATCTGATTTATTAAGTTCTTCAATCACCTGCGAACAAAGCAATCCTGTCCCCGCTCCACATTCAACAATTGTAAAGCTCTCAAGGTTAAGGTGTTTAGCCATTTGAAGAAGCTGCCGTGCAATCATTATTCCGAAGACAGGACTTACCAGAGGACTTGTATAAAAATCTCCCTTCCTTCCGATCTTATCGCACTGTGTATTATAATACCCAAACTGTGGATAGTACAAAGCCATTTCCATAAAATCACGGAATGAAACAGGGCCTGCTGCAAGAATTTTTTGCTTTATGATTTCCCCCAGGCAAGTCATTGTTAACCAGCACAGGAGCTATAATGTGTTACATAACAGTGCGCAGCTGTGACAAGCCTTCGCACAATCCCTGCAATGTTGTGTATTATGTTTGCTGCATTCCTGCTCGCATTTTTTACAGAGTTCAGCACATACTTTTGCCAGTGCCACGGCCTGCTCGCTTTCCATAGTCATGAGTTTAGCGGTTGCTGAACAGATGGCCGCACATTCAATATTTAAACGTACGCATCCGGCCATATCGTGATCCTCCTTCAGGTCACCGGCAACGCAGTAATGACAAGCCTTTACACACTCCAGGCAAGCTGCTATACAATCTCTGTAACGTTCTGACATCATCTGTTTATTTATTAGGTGTTTCTGTTTGCGGTTTAGAATCTTTTATGTCAGAATCTTTAGCTCCGTTTCTGTCGAGACATTCTCCGTTTTTCAAAAAAGATCTGCTCCCGTCCCTGTTGGTAATCGAGCCGTCCGGTTTTAATTCAGTGCCATTGGCAAATCTTACTTCGGTAACCATTATGGCTCCATCGCGCATCACGACCAAACGTCCATCCAACATCTTTGCGCAATATCTTTCCCTCTGATCGGTCGGTGGTTGTACCAGGTCTCCCGATATTGAGTTAAACACAAAGAAAAAAAGCTGGGACAAGACAATTATTGTTTTCATTCGTAACCTATTGTAGCTGCGCTTTGCTATTATGCAAAAGTGTGCCAGAGCAGATGGATTGCAGATTCGGTGAATTTTATTCGACCAGAGAAAAAAAATGCGCACACTGCAACGGCTTCTCCCCAGATCAAATCGCTATTAAAGGGAATTGTTTTTGTATGCTCTGATTTATGGAAACTGAAACACACGTACATCCCGGAACCGAAAAAATAACTTCCGGAGCCCACAGTCCTTATTGGGTTGATTCTGTGGGACCGCTGGCATTTTTAAAACTTGAGGAAGATCTCACTACTGATGTGATAATCATCGGAGCAGGAATTTCCGGGATCAGCATCGCCTACGAACTCATTAACTCAGGAAAAAAAGTAGTAGTAATAGATGATGGATTTGTAGGAAGCGGAGAAACTGGAAGAACCACCGCACACCTTGTTAATGCGCTTGATGATCGTTATTATAACCTGGAGAAAGTGCACGGAAAAAAGAAAGCAAAACTTCTTGCGGAAAGTCACCGCAAAGCCATAGACCACGTTGAAGAAATAATAAAACTAGACCGCTTTGACTGTGACTTTAAAAGGTTGGACGGCTTCCTTTTCCTACATCCAAGCGATTCGGACTCATCTTTAGATAAAGAGTTAATAGCCACGAAAGAGGCAGGTCTTGATGTTGAAAAGGTGAAAAAGGTTCCAGGACTTTTAAACTACCGTGGTGCCGCCATCCGATTTGCAAGACAGGCAAGATTTCACCCCTTAAAATATCTTACCGCACTTTCCAACATAATCCTTAAAAAAGGTGGAGCAATCTACACAGACACAAAGGCAATTAAAATTGACCACACCGGTGTTGTAACGGATAAAAAACGTAGAATCATTGCAGATCATGTTGTAGTCGCAACAAACAGTCCTATAAACAATCTTGTGAGAATGCATCTGAAACAGTATGCTTACCGCAGTTATGTGATTGGAACAAAAGTCCCTAAAGACAGCCTTCCAGACGTTCTTTGGTGGGACACCGGCGATTTTAAAGAGAATGCTCAAACACCACCATACCATTATGTACGTTTGCAGGAATTCGATGCTACTCATGATTTACTAGTGATTGGAGGAGAAGATCACCCGACAGGCTTAGCGGAAGCATCTGAAAAAAAAGAAGAAGATGCGTATGCTTACCTGGAAGCCTGGGCTCAGAAGCATTTTGGAGTGAAGGCAGAAAATGTTATTTATAAATGGTCGGGCCAGGTATTGGAACCAATGGACGGCATTGCATTTATTGGAAAAAATCCGGGAGACCATGACAACACGTATATCGTTACGGGTGATTCGGGAAACGGCATGACCCATGGCGTTATTGCGGGGATGCTAATTTCCGATTTGATCACAGGAAAGCATAACAATTTTGAAGACCTGTACGATCCCGGAAGATTTAAATTATTGAAAGCCGGAAACAAATTCTTTAAAGAGTTAATAGGCGGACTATTTAACTATTTCCGTTACAAACCCAAAACAGAAGAGCCGGACGAACTCAGGCTAATAGCAAAAAACGAAGCAAAGGTAGTTGATATTAAAGGAGAATCTAAAGGCGTGTTCAGGGATGAGCATGATCATTTACACATAGTTGGGGTAGAATGTACACACTTAAAATGTATCGTGAAATGGAACAACGACGAAAAGAGCTGGGATTGTCCTTGTCATGGAAGCCGCTTCAGCTACGAGGGCAAGGTACTTAACGGTCCGGCCAGCACTGATCTTCCTTACAGGTTAATCACCAAAACAGACTCTGGTATGTTTTTTAAGGATGAAAAAATAAACGTAAAACGATGAGTCTTTTTGTAAAACGAATGATACTGCATCCGGAAAACCGCAATGAGTTGGCTTACTGGTCAAAAAAATGGGGTGTTAACGTAAGACAGATAGACGACGCTATCCTGGAGAGTGGAAGCATTCGTTTGAAAGACATCA
>JAEUTM010000191.1 GCA_016788025.1 Bacteroidia bacterium | reverse complement strand
AACACTAAAGTACAAAGGTAAATCGGCTGGATTACTTATATCATATTTCGTGATGAGCTTTTTATCATCAATTCGATATGAAATCTGAAAGTTGAAATCAAAAGGGAAATCAGATTTTGTGCCGGAATCTGAATGAAGCTCAAAAGTACATGAGGCGTCATCACTCTTCGTTAAAATAAAGTCACGATCCCTGGCAAAGCCATGCTGGCCAAGAGAGTAGGGAGTTGTGCCATAAAAAAAAGTATTTTCTTTTAACTTTCCAACGATCGGAAACAAAACAGGAGCGTGTCTTGGCCATACGTTTTCGTCGGCCTGCCAGATGAATTCTAAACCCTTTTTGTTTTTTACGCTACAAACTTCAGCTCCTTTAGAAAGGATTTTAACTCTCAGGTTTTCAGAACTTAAAACAACGCTCATTTTACAAGAACATTACTCCTTTGATGTGAAGCGCTTTTTTATAAACATCTATTATCTCATCAACGTTCATTACCACTTGTTTCGCGGTAACACTTGTATATTTTCCTTTTCCGCTCTCTTTGGTATGAATATCCGCTTCAGCTCCAAACAAATTCTCAACCAAGGCAATGTTACGATGTTCACTGGTAATAATAAATTTAAACATGTAAACGCTGGGGAAAGTCATGCTTTCAATAAGTTTCTGCCTGAATCTTTCCATTTCTTCCTCTGTCATGCCGTTTCAAAATAATGATTATAAATAAGTACTAACCCAAAGATAACTAACAAACCGCCCGTAATATTATTTATCACATGCATTGTTTTTGGCGTGAGAATACTTTTAAGTTTCCCGGCTGCTGACACCTTTGCAAGTTCAACCAAAAGAACCAGGCCCAGCATAATGCTGAAATAGACAATCATTTTAATGAAAGAATAGTTTAATGTTTTACTAATAATGGTAACGTTACTTAACCATAACAACCAAACAGCCGGATTGAAACAATTCAACATAAAACCTTTCAAAATCATCGATCGTGCGGAAGGAAGCTGGACGTTCTGCTCCTCTTCTTTTTTTGGAACTTTTTGTTTGAAATGAACCGCACCAAAAACAATTAGAACAATTCCGGCCAGTATTCCCATAAAACGCTGGCTTTTTTCATCCTGTATCAGGTTTGAGGCTCCGAAATGGATAAGAAGGATTACAAGCATTGCCAGTATAAAATCACTCGCAACAACGCCTATGGCCAACAAAGAGCCTGTTTTGTAGCCATCTTTTATTCCAGTGTTGATTAAAGCAAAAAAAGCCGGACCAAAAGAAAAGGTCAGCAATAGCACAATGACAACGGTTTGCGATATAAGACTTAAGATCAAGGAGATTATTTTTTATAGGTTTCTAAAAATGCAACCCAATCGTTCAGGTGCCTTCCTTTTAATACTCTGGGGAATTTACTTTGTCCTCCGAGTTTATTTTTGCTGGCGAGAAAATCAATAAAGGTGCTATTTGGAATAGGGGTTACGATAACTTCTTTCAAAGCGTGTTTTCTTTCAACGGCATAATCGTCGTTAAGTACTTTCAGATGATTGTCAAGTTTCTCCTTCAGCGCGCCCTCGTCTATCGGTTTATCGGTTCCTATATACCAATGGTGTGCAAACAAACCCTGATAAGGCTTTCCAATAACACAGTATTCGTTTATCACAATATTCAGTTCGTCGGCCACAAGCTTGATAGCCTGATTCATATTGTCAACGCTCAAATGCTCGCCACATAAGCTCAAAAAGTGCTTTGTTCTTCCACTAATTATGATTTCGCAACGTTTCAGATCCGTAAAACGAACCGTATCACCAATCAGATATCGCCACGAACCCGCGGAAGTACTTATAAGAAGAGCATAGTCTTTATCCGTTTCAACTTCAGTAATATTGAGCGACTTTGCATTAGGCTTAACATTTCCATCGGCATCAAAGTTGTCATCATTAAAAGGAATAAATTCGAAGAAAGTTTTGTTATCCGTCATCAATTTCATCCCCTGAACATCGTTGGGCCTTTCCTGGTAAGCAAAAAACCCCTCAGAAGCCATATAGGTGTCCATAAATATGAGTGGTTTTGCACATAGCGCATTAATGCTCTTTTTGTATGGATGAATTGCAACACCGCCATGCACGTACATAACAAGGTTTGGCCAGACATCATGAATGGTTTTTACATTGTAGTGTTTAATAATGCGCTCGAATAAGATCTGGATCCACGCGGGCACGCCGCAGATAAAACCTACGTCCCACTGTTTTGCATTTTCAATGAGCTCTTGTAGCTTGCTTTCCCAGTCCTTTAGCGCTTTAATATCCGGTCCGGGTAATGTAAAATTCTGAAACCACCTTGGCTGTGTACCGGTTGTAATACCACTTAAATCTCCGCTGAAATACGTGCCGTTATAATTAAGATTGGTGCTTCCTCCAACGAAAAGAATTTCTGATTCATATACCTCGTTAGAAAAGTGAAAGTGCTTAGTAGCAACAATTTGTTTTAATGTGCCACGATGAATAGTCTTTATCAGGTCGCGGGTAATCGGAATATGTTTACTTGAGGACTCTGAAGTGCCTGAACTCAAGGCAAAATAATTAATCTTTCCAGGCCAGCATACGTCCCTCTCTCCCTTAAGCGCCCGATACCACCAGGCCTCAAAGATGCTTTGATAGTCGTATATCGGAACCGTCGCCTGGAAGGTTTTAATCGGATCTTCCTGGAGGGCCATATCACTAAATCCAAAGTGTTTCCCAAAAGACGTAAACTGTGCTTTAGTAATAAGCTTTTTCAGCTGCTTAACCTGCTGTTTATATACGTTTTTGCGTGTTGGTATTCGTGAACGAATGTCAATAGCGCTTTTTATAATCGAACCTAGTATTGGCATTATTTTAATTTTTAGAATTATTGGTTTAATGAATTCTATAAATCACAGAACCATTAAATCAAGAATTACTTTATATATCTAAAGTCCTGATCATTTTTAATGGACTTTATAGAATGATAGATTAACTTGATAACTTCTTCTACGTCTTGCTTGTGCACGCTTTCAACGGTTGTGTGCATATAACGCAGGGGAAGCGAAATAAGTGCCGAAGCAATACCATCAGTGGCATAGGCAAAAGCATCGGTGTCTGTTCCGGTAGCGCGTGAAGCCGCCTGGCGCTGAAATTCTATTTTATTTTTCTTTGCCACATCAATGATGAGCTTTAACAGGTTGTTCTGTACCGCCGGCGCATAGCTTAACACAGGGCCTTTGCCACAGGAAAGATCTCCACTGGTGATCTTGTTCATCATCGGACTTTGTGTATCGTGGCACACGTCTGTAACAATTGCAACATTTGGATTTATCCTTCGCGCAATCATTGTAGCGCCATTAAGGCCAACTTCCTCCTGAACGGAATTAACGATATAAAGACCAAAAGGCAATTTGTCTTTTCCTTCTTTCAACAAGCGAGCCACTTCAGCGATCATAAAGCCGCCGATCCGGTTGTCAAGAGCACGACCTACATAAAACCGGTCATTCAACTCCATCAGTTCATCTTTATAAGTCACCACGCAACCCACGTGTACACCAAGAGCTTCTACCTCTTTGTCAGACTTACAACCTAAATCAAGAAATATGTTTTTTAAAGTCGGAGTTTCCTCTTTCGCCGCATCACGTACATGTATAGCGGGCCACCCAAACACACCTGTAACAATTCCTTTTTCGCCATGAACATTTACGCGCATAGAAGGCGCTATCTGATGATCGCTTCCTCCATTACGACGCAGGTAAATAAATCCGTCTTTTGTAATGTAATGAACAAACCAGCTAATCTCGTCAGCATGCGCTTCGATAACAACTTTATATTGCGCCTTCGGGTTAATAACACCCACAGTTGTGCCATAGGTGTCAACAAAATATTCGTCGATGTATGGTTTGATGTAACTAAGCCATATTTTTTGTCCCCTGCTCTCGAACCCCGTGGGTGAAGGATTGTTGAGATACTCATAAAGGAATTTTGTGGAGGCGGCATTTATAATAGATTTGGTTTTGGCCATAAGTTATGTAATTTGAACCTTAAATTAACGTAAAATAAATGGCAAATGAAAGATGATTTTTGTAGTGTTTGCCGTATCTCACACAGAGTCACAGCAAAAAGAAAAACTCATTTTTTCTTTTCTTTTTGCCAGGTCTTATAGTCATCCTGTTGTTTTGGTCTGAATGCCGGCATGCGTCGCAGAGGCTCGCATTCTTTAAGTGATTGATGACAATCCAGGGGAAGCTGCTGATACAATTCAGTGCCTTTTGTTTTCCATGCGATCATTTCGTCGCTAACATCTTTTATGATTTTAGCAGGATTCCCAACCACAACCTTTCTTGCTTCTATAAGCATTTCTGCGGGAACCATCGAAAGAGCTCCAATAATGCACTCATCACCAATTATTGCATTATCCATTATTACGCTGTTCATACCTATCAGGCAGTTCTTTCCCAAAGTAGCGCCGTGAATGATTGCCCCATGTCCCACATGCGCAGATTCCTTCAGCAACACAGTAGTTCCGGGAAACATATGAATCGTGCAATTTTCCTGAATATTGCAGCCATCTTCAATAATAATCTGACCCCAATCACCACGAATTGCAGCTCCTGGACCAACATAAACATTCTTACCGATAATTACATTTCCTGTAACAGTTGCATTGGGATGGATAAATGCTGTTTTATCGATCACCGGGCGATAACCTTTAAACTCAAAAACGTTGGCCATAATAAAAAGCTTGGAATGTAAAATTAAGGGATTAATTGAGAACAGAAGAAGTTCCACAATCAATTGCTAAAAGCCAACAGTTTGCGCTAAAGCACTAAATATCAGATCATTAAACGATACAAATTGCTATAAAACATAGCACTACTTCGCTATTTATCGTGGTAATTTTGATATACGAAAGGAGATAATATTATGAGAACCTCACTTGCAGAAAATAGCAGTTCAACACTAAGAGAATGGGCAGATTTTTTCAGTGTTTTAAACGACAATAAAAAACAGGGTAATTCCATTTTGAAAAAAGTAGAGTCCCCGTCAAGGATAGTAAATACCTTGGAAAAAGAATTTTCAAAGATTCAACAGCCAGCAATATTCAGGCGTTTGGGAAAACACACCCAACTAGTCCTTCATTTTTCTTAGGAAACAAACTAAATAAAAAAGCCTCCATCGGGAGGCTTTTTTTTAAACGACGATTTCGTCCATGTCTTTGTTAAAGAACTTATATTCCATAATTCCCTGACTTGAATTAGGAAGAACCTTCACCCATTGTTTGTATTCAAAATACCATTTCCATTGGCGGCTTCTGAATAACCCACCTTTTTTTACATACGCTTCAATGTAAGGATGAATATGAAGGGTAATGTTTTTGTGATTTTGTTCTTTTATAATGAAACGCAGAGTGTTTTCAATCTGGTCGACAAATAAAATACTCGGTTGCACCTGACCCGTTCCGCCACAGCTTGGGCAGGTTTCAAGTACCTCAACGTTTACTTCCGGACGTAAACGCTGACGCGTAATCTGAATCAGTCCAAATTTGCTTGGAGGTAATATGTTATGTTTCGCACGGTCGGTTTTCATTTCTTCTTTTAGCTTATCAAAAAGAAGTTTTCTGTTTTCCGGACTGTGCATATCAATGAAGTCCACTACAATAATCCCTCCCATATCGCGTAAACGCAATTGGCGGGCTACCTCAACGGCCGCTTCAAGATTTACCTCCAGCGCATTCTGCTCCTGTGTGTTATCACTTTTAGCACGGTTACCACTGTTCACGTCAAACACGTGCAGAGCTTCCGTATGTTCAATAACAAGATAAGCGCCACTCTTCATATGAACAGTTTTACCGAACAGTCCTTTTATCTGTTTCTCAACACCAAGAGAATCAAATATTGGAAGCTTGCCATTATATAGTTTCAGGATATCGAGCTTATCGGGAGCAATGGTCTTGATATAAGATTTGAGATCTTCATATACACCAGGATCATTTACATGAACAGCGTTAAAGGATGCATTTAAAAAGTCGCGCAAAAAGGCATTGCTTCTGTCAACCTCTCCAAGTACACGCATTGGAGGCTGAGCAGTTTTGATAGCCTGGAAGCACTCGTCCCATCTGCTGATTAAATCATTCAGATCTCCTTCCAGATCAGAAACGGACTTATTTTCTGCAACAGTTCTTACAATTACACCAAAGTTTTTTGGTTTAATTTTCTGCATTAATTCCTTGAGCCTGTTTTTTTCTTCGAAATTTCTGATCTTGGATGAGACAGAAATTTTATCGGCAAAAGGAATCAATACCAGGTAACGACCAGCCAGACTGATCTCAGTAGTGATTCGCGGCCCTTTAGCACTGATCGGTTCTTTGGCAACTTGTACCAAAAGATTCTGTCCCGATTTAATGATTTCGTTTATTTTCCCATCTTTTTTTATCTCACGTTCATTTTTGAAGTACATGAGATTACTTACGGTTTGTTTACCGCTCTGGGTGCTTTCAACATATTTTATGAGTGATTGAGCCTGGGGGCCCAGATCGAGGTAATGCAGGAACGCATCCTTTTCATACCCAACGTCCACAAAGGCAGCATTAAGGCCAGTCATGACCTTCTTAGCCTTTCCTAAATAAATATCGCCTACCGAAAACTTATTCGAATTATTCTTATCCCGGTGGAGCTCTACCAAACGTTTATCGTTTAGCAAAGCAATAACAACTTCGTTAGGCGTGGAATTAATTATTAATTCTTGGTTCACGCGTAATATTTTTAATTATGAAATTCAGGGAGTAGCTTTCGCAGGTAACAACATTGAACGAAACCGCCCAGGTACCTCTGAAAGAATACTATAAAAATGATCTATACGAAAAAGTAAAATGCTTTTTCGTATAGACTATATGTAATAACCGGCTAACCGATTATTTTTTCTTATGACGATTTTTCCTCAAACGTTTTTTGCGCTTGTGGGTTGCCATTTTATGTCTTTTTCTTTTCTTACCGCTTGGCATAGTAATTTAATTTTAAGGTTATTATTTATTTCTTTTAATTGTTTGCTGAAAGCACCGGCCTATTGCTGTTGCTTTAGCTGTTTAATATATTTTTCAACTTCCAGTTTCGCAGTGATATCCGATGTTGTAGCCGCATATCGTTCGAGACTTTCTATGGTTTTTGCCGTTTCTCCTTTTCGTTCATAAGCATCCGCAAGATGCAGATAAGCTTCAATGTAGTTGCTGTCAACACTCAGTACTTTGTTAAAGCGTGAAATAGCCCTGTCAAACTGCCCGCTCTTTACAGAAAAAAATGCAAAGGCAAGTTGCAGCTTTACATTATTGCTGTCGGTTTTTTCTACCTCGCGCAATTTGCTGATTCCCTCCATTGGATTGTCAGTGCCTTCAACATAACAGGATGCCAACATAATTTTAGCATCTGTGTTTTTTGGATCAAGGTCGAGTACTTTGCCATAACATCTGATGGCACTTAGGTACATCACTGGAGCCTCGGAATTATCTTTTGAAAACGGAACCGCATAATAGTAGCGATCGCCGGCCTTCTTCCAATCCGTTGCTAGATTTGTATTTTTGGCAAATTCTTCGCTGTAAAATGACGCAAGATCAGGACGCTTTAATTTGTCCCAAAAAAGAACCAGGCTATCTGCCTTTTTTTCTGAAACCAATCGTTCTACCCTTCCTTTTTCCGAAGGTTCGAGAGCTTTAACAGCCATGTTCACATACACTTCAAGATTTGCAGAAGTAACCAACGGACTTGGTTTAGCCACATTTTCCAAATTGGAACCTGAAGGCAGTGTTTTAGGAGCAATAAATAAAAGAACGAACAGAACCAATGCGCCGATAACAAGGACTATGAGGGTCTTATTAGCGCCCATGATTATTAATCAAGGTTTTTTGGTAAGGGCTCTGCAGTTTTCACGTTGCGCTTCACTCTTTCAGCAAAGGTTTTAGCAGCCTTAAATGCAGGAATATAATGAGCCGGAATTACAACAGTGGTGTTTTTTGATATGTTGCGGCCAATTTTTTCAGCACGCTTTTTTACAACAAAGGTTCCAAACCCTCTTAAATACACATTTTTACCTTCTACCATCGAATTGCGGATAGTTTTCATAAACGCTTCAACAGTAGCTTGAACAGCCATTTTTTCAATGCCTGTTTTCTCAGAAATTTCGTTAACGATGTCAGCCTTGGTCATTTTTACAAACTATTTAAAATCAATTAATTGTATTTTAAAACGGGCAGCAAAGATAGTATTATTATTATTAATTGAAAATTTTTTTAAGAAT
>JAEUTM010000169.1 GCA_016788025.1 Bacteroidia bacterium | reverse complement strand
CCTGTCTACACAGGCAATAGTGCCACAATCCTTCACTTCAATTGGTTTGAAATAATAATTATAAACCCAAAGTGAAATAACTACGAGTAATATTGCTGCAGCAGAATAAGCAAAACCTTTTCTGAACAGTGAAATAATTTTTGTTTTGGGTTCACTTGCCAAAAGAGCATTAACATGCGCCTCATTGGAAACAAAATACTCCTGCGGTAAGTAAAAACTATTTCTTTTCGGAATTGAACTCAGAGTTCTGAACGAAGAAAGTTCATCCTGTTCTTCCGCTTTAAATTGCTCATAGGTTTGAAATTCCGCAGCTTCAAAATACTCCCCTGGCACCGAAAATCCCGGATTGGCTGCAAGATCCTTCAAAAATGGAAATTCAATCTGCTCAAGTCGAGCTTCCTTACCTTTAAAATAACCATCGGGCAGACAAAATCCATGTTTGTTTCTCCACTTCAGAAGCTGAGGATACGGTTTATGTTCCTCCTCCCACTCTATCTTGTTAACAATAGACTGCGCGGATTTTTCAAAATAATCCCCAGGCAAATGAAATTTTCCTTCCCCCTTAAAATCCTGATTATTTTTAGTTCCGTCTTCCACGCTGCTTTGATGTTCCTTTTATAAATAAGTTTAAGTGTTGACCAAAATGTCTTCTATTTTTTTAGCTGCAATGTGATAACTTGCCTTTAGAGCCCCAACGGACGTTTCAAGAATTTCCGACATTTGCTCATAAGGCATCTCATCATAATACCTCATGTTAAACACAAGCCGCTGCTTTTCCGGCAAGGTGAGAATGGCCTGCTGCAATCGCAACTGAATTTCGTCGCCGGTAAAATAATTATCACTTTCCAGGTTTTTACTCAGTTCGTATTCTATAGGGTGAATAGAAGCTGTATTCAAGCGCTGTTTTTGGCGCAGATGCGTTAAGGATTCATTCGTAGCTATCCTATAAATCCATGTAAAAAGCTGACTTTCCTCTTTAAAATTTTCCAGGCCCTTCCAAATCTTGATGAAGGTATTCTGCAGCACGTCGTCACTATCGTCATGATCGATCACAATTTTACGGATATGCCAATAAAGGCGCTGTTGATACTTTGTGATCAAATGTCCAAGTGCTGTGTTCCGGGTTTTCTCGTCTCTGAACAGCTCTAAAATCTGCTTATCGTCAATTTTGGTTGCCAATGATGACTATTAGACGTAAAAATAAAGTAAAAGTTTAATTTTGCTCATCATTTTATGGAACTAATAGATAAGATCAGGAAGTACGAGAGCCTTCACATCGTTTTTTGGCTGGTAAAAGACACCTGCTGGATGCTGGAAACGAGGTGGCTGGGTGCTTTAATGATAGCACCCACCCTGGCAGTGGCAATTTACATCATCGTTAAAACCTGGCGCATGCCCGACGTGTACATCAATCTTGCCATTTTTTTCTGGATTACCGCTAACAGTTATTGGATGTGTATGGAGTTCTTTTTCCAAAATCAGCATAAAGACCTGGCAGCTATCCCTTTTGCCTTTGGCTTTGTGTTTGTTGGCATTTTCTACATGCGATCTTATTTGCAGAGCCGCAAAGCAAAACAAATCTAAAAAAATCCCCTTCGCACCAGCAATTTCATGGTGGAAGTTCCGGCAGAAGTTTTTATGCGCAGAATATAAATGCCCTGAGGTATTTCTGCCAGCGACAGATTATACAGGTTCCAACCTGCCGTTGCGCCAATCTTGTCTTCAAAAACGATCCTTCCATCAAGATCCATGAGATTCATTACTACGGTTTGTGCGTAAGGAAGCTCAAAGGTTATGTTCGTCTTTAAGGCCGAAGGATTAGGAAAAACATTAAGATTGATGTTAGTAACACAAGGCCTCAACGGCTCTGCCCCTCCTGTAAAAGCAAGGTTTTCAGAGGTCCAAAGGTTATTCCGTATCGTAGACGTAAGAACATTTCTCATGCGTTGCGTTTGGCCTTGCGTAAACATCATACGACAATACGAATAGTCCATAAAATTCTGAAAGTTCTCACTAACGCCTGGCTGACAGAACTGGTAATCCTTTTGAGAAACGGGGCACTCATAAAAACCACGTGTCGGAGGAGTATCACTCACATAGTCGTCTCCGTAACAATCAATCTGCGCCTCATTTACATATCCAAAAACATGAAGCAGACCGAACCAGTGGCCCAACTCATGGGTTAAAGTTTCTTTTCCATAAAACAGATTTTCACCGTTTTTAAGCAAATTTCCCGAAACAACTATAGCATCACGTTGATCACCAGGTGGCAAGGACCCTGGCAAATAAGCATAACCGCCAATGTACGAACCATCCGCTTTCTTAACAGACTGCGGCACATACACATTCAGATATTGACGGGAATTCCATGTGTGAGAAAAATTAGTAGGTGATAATTCTTCCCAATTCGCAGCAGGATCTTCGTAAAAATTTATTCCGCTTGTGCAATTGCCAGCAGGATCTTTAGAAGCCAGGACAAATCTTATCCCCGCTGAATCGGCAATTCCTTTAAATTCAGGAATGATCTCGTTAAAGTGCAAATTCTTCTTTCCAAAGTTATCGTTGAGATCTTTCAGGCAAAGTCTTATGTCTATCTCCGACACTTCCGAACTGTCAAGGTACAAAACATGGAATACCACTGGAATAATGAAGGTTTCATTTGTGCCGACCGGACGATTGAGGCCAGACAAATTCCCCAGGTTTTTTAGTTTATCGATTAGTGCCGGATCTTTTTTCAGCAGTTCCTTGAATCCCTCATCTGCACCACATCGTTGCCCCGAAGAAGCAAAACAACTTAGCACAATGACTGAAAGAAAAAACCATCTCATACGAGACTAAAATTATGAAATTCTATTGTCCGCTGATCACCAGCTTTTGTGAATAGTTGCCTTCTTCCCATTTTATGTGGATAAAATAAATTCCTGCAGGTTGATTTAGATTCATAGTTTTTTTCTGCTCTCCTGCCTCCATGTAATTGGTTGAAGTCATAAGCTCACGCCCCATAAGGTCCCTCAGCGTAAACGTAACGTCCTGTGGATTTTTAAGCTTCTGTAAAACATTCAATTCGTCCGTCGCAGGGACCGGATAAATCTGAATATTATTCTCATCAGCATTCACATCATTTAAAGAAGTAGAAGTCAGGATATTAATGTCGTCTATATAAATGTTATTCGCAGCAGGAATTGTATCGCGTTTGTATTCAAATTTAAAAGTTGCCGAAGTAGCTGAGGCTATTTGCTGGAGACTCATAATCTCAGTTCTCCAATCGCTTTTAAGAGGAACAAAATCTGAATTGTTTTTTGAAGTCGTTACAAGGTTTTGACCTGTTTTGTCATAGATAACAGTCCAGGTGTCTCCGCAATCAATAGATGCAGACACTTTCAGATTATTTATATGATTAGTTGTCACCTCAGCTGCTGCCAGTTTAAAAGTAAAATGTGGGTTTGAAATTGCTGACACATTAACCATTGGGCTGACAAGTGCGGTAAGATTTTTCCGTGTATTATCAGAAGCATCTAATTTAGCGGAGTAAGTTCCGCTGTAGGATGCATCCGATGACTGTTCCCATTTAGTGGATCCGCTGCTGCTGTAAGTTGTCCAATTAGTATTTAACTGACTGAGATTTTCAAAACCTTCTGACCATGGCGCGCTGAACTGAGCAGTATTACTTACCACCTGGATCAGATTGGCTTTGCCAATTGGCGTTGAATTACCAGCTGAATTTGAACTGGAGTGAATAACGGAATAGTTTCCGGCGTTGTTATACGTAACAGTTACGACCGAAGCAGTAGAGCTTGCCGGGGTTCCACCTGCGAACGTCCAGGAGTAGGACGTTGGTTGCCCGTTCCAGGATGCGTCGGTAAATGTAACCGCTGTTCCCACACAGGTTTTTACGCGACTGAATTTAAAATCAGCAATTGGAACACAATCACCATTTGGATTAATAACACCGGTAGCAACCAGGTTTGCATTCGAAACAAGATTATCTCTGCCTGAAATATTATTCTGCAAAGCGAGCTGCATTCTTTGTCCTTGCCCAGGAGTGAACATTCTGCAGCAATATGAATAATCCATGTAGTTTTGAAAATTTTCGCTCACTCCAGGAGTACAAATTTGGTATTGCGAAGGCACGGAAGGATTTGGACAATTAAGATAACCTAAAGATGTTGGCGTATCATTTACATAATCATCGCCGCTGCAATCAATACCCGCACCGTTGGTTCCCCCAAACACATGATACAGATCTAACCAGTGCCCAACTTCATGCGTTAATACTCGTGATAAAAAATTGCTTCCGGTTCCGATCGACCCAAAATAATTATTGAGTACCACAATAGCGTCATGTGAATCACCAATTGGCCAGGTACCCGGAAAATAGGTGTAACCGGCTGCTCCGAAACCACTGTTAAAAATAATCTTACGCACGATGTATACATTCATGTACTTGGTAGGATCCCATGTATGAGAATAGAGGCTAGGAGAATTTTCATCCCAGTCTGTATCCGGATCATAATAATGTTTGATCCCATTGGTACAATTTCCAAGTGGATCCTTCGTAGCAAGAACAAATTGAATCTTCATGGAATCTGCCAGGTTTTTAAACGCGGGAATAATTTCTGTGGTATCAGGATTCTTTTTGGCAAAATCGCGATTCAGAATTCTTAGACCGTCTTTCACCTGGTCATCGGAAATATTCTCAGGACCGTCCATATGCAGAATGTGAAATACAACGGGGATTACATAGGTTGAATTAGGAATCAGTTTCGCCTGTAAGGCCTGCGTCTTTTTATCCTCTGCCATTTTTTTCTGAAGCAAATGAGGATTTTTATCGTAAATGGCTTTCATTACACCATCGGTTCCACAATGCATATCCTGCGCCAGAAGCGGCGCGCTAAGAACCAATAAACCAAGAAGAGTAAAAAGATTTTTCATACCGGGGAGTCATTTATACAAATATATAATCATTTATGAGATGAGGCTTAGGGAAATGAATAAACGGAGGCATTGGCTTGATAAGTGTTGTAAGGTGCCTATTAATCTGAGGCACAGGCTTCTGCTTTTGTCAAAAAATTAAATAAATTGGTCTAAATCTGTTAAATTTATACCTCCAAAAGATTGAAGATGATAGAAACAAAACCATACGAAACAAAACACAAAATCCGCATTGTAACCGCTGCAGCCTTATTCGACGGTCACGATGCTGCCATAAATATTATGCGCCGTGTAATGCAAAGCACCGGTGCCGAAATTATACACCTCGGTCACGACCGGAGTGTTCAGGAAATTGTGGATTGTGCGATTCAGGAAGATGCGAATGCTATTGCCATTACCAGTTACCAGGGTGGTCACAACGAATATTTTAAATACATGTATGATCTTTTGAAAGAACGCGGTTGCGGACATATCAAGATCTTCGGCGGTGGTGGCGGAACAATTCTTCCTTCAGAAATTGAGGACCTTCATAAATATGGAATTACCAGAATTTACCATCCTGATGATGGTCGCGCCATGGGTTTGCAGGGAATGATTAATGATGTATTGAAACAAAGCGATTATGCGACTGGGCAAAATTTAAACGGAGAAGTTAAACATCTGAA
>JAEUTM010000123.1 GCA_016788025.1 Bacteroidia bacterium | reverse complement strand
AACGGTTGTCGTTATGATGCTACCTTCACACAAACGGTAAATAATTGTCAGGGAATTTCAGAGTTAAAATCTGATGTTAATGAATTCTCAATTTATCCAAATCCTGCAGAAAGCTCATTTATTGTCAACAACAAAAATTCCGGAGCCAGCGAACTCGTGATCTATGATGGCTTGGGTAAAATGGTGTACAGAACGGAGCTTCACCCAGGTGAAAATAAAATCGTGATACAATTGAAATCCGGTGTTTATTTCTGCCAATGGAAAGGAGAAAATCTCTCTGCTACCAAAAAACTGATAATCAGTAAATAAACCTCGGTTAATAGAAGTGAAAAGTTACAGCTAAATCCCTGTTACCAGATTGGCTATGACAACCCGTGCAGGCGGATGGATTTTTATTAACGCTGTAGTGAACACTGCCTCCCGGTTCAATTTCTGCCCATAGCCATGAACCACCACGTTTATACATGAGCGCGTAAAGTGAAATATTCTGGCCCTGGTAAATATCTTTCACAATCAAAGATCCGTCTGGAAATTTACCATTCTGAGGCAATTTACCGTTCTCAGTCAGTGCCTTATGAGCCAGAGAATTAAACCTAAGCTTAAAAGTGCCATGGGGGCCGGTATTTCCGGAAAGCAGCGTATTGGAATCGTCTTTATAATAATAGAGATTTTCTGCTTTACAACTATCCAGTAATGAGCTGTCGGTGTAAGCCAAAGCTGGATTTTTGCCCTGCTGCTTTGTGCAGAACATTAATAAGGCAACAACAACTGCGGTGCAAGGAAAAACCAATTTCATACCTTAAAGATAATTAAGATTAGGAGATCTTTTTCACAAGTTCACTAATAAGATTTTCCCAGGTGAAACGTTCTTTAATAAGTAACAATGCATTGTTTTTCTTACGATCGATTTCAAGCAAGCTAGAATGTAAAACCTTTTGAAGCGACCTTTCTATTTCAGCTGGTGCCGGGCTCTTAAGGAGCCATCCGTTTTGTTCATTTACCAAAACAGCAGTTGCACCTACGTCTGTTGCTATTACGCTCAATCCATTAGCCATTGCTTCCAGGATGACATTAGGCATGCCTTCACTCCAGCTAGGACAAACCAATACATCACAAGACCTGATAAGTTCGTTGAGTTGTTTTTTGTCGCGTATTTCCCCGTGATAAACAACCTGGCTTAGTTTTATTTTATATTCCTCAGGAATTGGTCCTATAAAATGAAATTCGAAATCGGATTCATTAGTATTCTGAAGAGTCGCGTTTAATTCCTGTACCCCTTTTCTACGCTCGTAACGTCCCAAAAAAAGAAATTTTAGGGGTTTTTGAGTCGGTTTTATCTCTTTTACCAACACAGACGCTTCCACTCCCGAAGGCAATTCAATGATTTTACTTCTGTTTATACCAATGCTCAGAATGATATCGGTTATTTTGCCTCCGTATGAAAAAACATGATCTGCTTTGGTTGAAATAGACCGCACTGGCTTTCTGAGCAATAATATGTGTTGAAGTTTGGTTTTAAAATCTGGCGGCACCTGGAACATTTCGTAACCGTGAAACTTCACTCCTATTTTTGGAAAACCAACGACATTCTTATGTTTTGCGTTAATCAGGTACCAACCCGAAAAACCCTTGGTATAAATATAGTCGAAGGATGAAATTTTATCCTTTATCAATGCATAAATACATTTCGAGTAACGATAAGAATTGTAAAGATAATGGCCGGGAAACGGGAGGCTTTTTGGAAAAACTAAGACATTCGAATGAATGTATTTCCGTTCTTCATCCGAGAAAAACTCCAGCTTCGAAATATCGTAATTGCTTTGATTGAAATGAAAAAGGTGTACTTCAACTTTCTGACTGGCCAGGTATTTACAGAGATAATAAGAGTGCTTTTGCATTCCCCCTAAAACATAGGGCCATATTCCGTCAGTTATAAGAGCAACACGATGGAGAGGCATAAGTTCTGAGGTTTTTTGTCTTTAAATTATCGTCCTCGAGATCTACGGGACTTAACGCCCAACTACTTTACGTACATCACTTCTTTTACTGCTTTCACCACTTTGGCAACACTTGGCAAACTAGCTTCAATAAGTGTTGGCGCATAAGGTAAAGGAGTATCCGCAGTAGTGATCCTGATGATTGGTGCGTCGAGATAATCAAAAGCATCCTTCTGAACTTTAAAAGCAATTTCACTGGAAATACTTGCCAACGGCCACGCTTCTTCAACAACTACAAGCCTGTTAGTTTTTTTTACAGATTCAATAACGGTTGCGTAATCAATAGGTCGAACAGTTCTAAGATCCACCAATTCCACACTTATTCCTTCTGCTTCCAGTTCTTTTGCTGCAGCCATAGCCACCTTCAGTATCTTTCCAAAAGAAACGATTGTAACATCGGTTCCTTGTTTTT
>JAEUTM010000073.1 GCA_016788025.1 Bacteroidia bacterium | reverse complement strand
TACGGTTTTCCTGCTTAAAATTCAGGGCAAGTTCTCTCGCTTCCTTGTCGTCAACAGGAAAATTATGTTTTATTTTCAGATAACTTAACCAGTCCTCAGCGAGCATTTTCCTCTGCCAGCGGGCGTTTGGCATCTGGATGCTAAAAGAATCGGGAATACTTCTCAGGTAAGTAGTTTTTGAACCCCATACATCTTCGCTGTTGGCTGTTTGTCCGCCGCTGTTACTGTGAAAGGCCGCAGTAATCAGGTTAAGGTTCTCATCAACCACCACCTTGCCCTTCGTATCTTCCAGCGCTTTAAAGATAGTCTGGTCCTTCGGTTTACCGTAATAAGCCTGACAATGCACCTGGTCGCAGAGACTATATCCTTCCAAAGAGTGTTTGGTGACGTGTGCCAATGCAAAAGTTCTGGCAAGAATCGCCTGCACCTTATAAAACTCCATTGCAGATCTTGAGCCTGCTTCTGCTTCGGTAACGCCGGCTATATAATTATCCAGAACAACATCATTAATAATTTTCAGAAATCCTTCGCTTGTTCCAAAGCCCAGATCATCCTGGTAAACTCTTGGTTTGCGATCGGGATTGCTGAGTTTTAATTTAAGTTCGCAACCGCTGTCGCTGGTGAACTTTACGTATTGGTAAACTCCCAGCAGTTCTCCATTCTTATACACTTCTACACTATCGTTCTTTACTGATAGTTTAAAGTCCATCCCCGGATTACAAGGCGAAACAAGCACTCCATCTGCATACACTTTATATGTTCCAAGATAAACGCTTAAGTGCGCTTCATTTATTTTAAGATGCGAAAACACCCTGATCTGGATGCTCTCTGCAGGTACATAAAAAGAGGTTAAGCCTCCGAGGCATATAAAACTCAGAACCAAAATAAGAACTATGTGCTTTAATCTTTTCATTTTACAGAAGCATCTTCCACCAGGTGAGTCGCTAATCTTTCAGACGCGCCGGTTCCACCCAAATGTTTAATCAGTGCATCGTATTCATTAAGCATTGTTTCACGATATGTTTTATCAAACAACAGCAGGCGCAGTTCCTTTGCGATGTTGGCAGAATTCAGCTCGTCCTGGATAAGTTCTTTTACGATCGGTTTATCCATAATAAGATTCACCAGGCTTATGTACTTTATCTTCACCACCTGCTTACCTATCATATAATTCAGTTTTGCCATTTTGTAACATACCACCTGTGGTAAACGCATCAAGCCACTTTCCAGTGTGGAAGTTCCGGATTTGATGACACCAGCTTCAGCATGTAACATTAATTCATAGGTCTGGTTAAACACGACCTTAATGCCATGTTTATGCAAAATTTCATAACGCGAAGCCGGAAGATTGGTAGAACCGGCTACTACAAATTCATAATCCTTAAAATCAGGAATCACTTCCAGCATAATGTGAAGCATGCGTTCTATTTCCTGGATCCTGCTCCCCGGAAGTACTGCTATTATCGGTTTACCGGAAAGTTTATTTTCCTTGATAAATGATTCTTTTGACCTGAAATTTGGTCTTTGTTGCTCAATAGCATCAATCAGAGGGTGACCAACAAAATACACTTTATGATTGTGCCTTTGGTAAAAAGCTTCTTCAAAGGGAAGGATCACAAACAATTTGTGGACATATTTCTTAATCTGCTCTACCCTATTCTCTTTCCAGGCCCATACGGTTGGTGAAATGTAATAGTCGACCTTTATCCCCTGCTCCCAGGCCCATTTTGCCATGCGGAGATTAAAGCCGGGATAATCAACCAAGACCAGGAGATCCGGTCTAAATTTAAGGATCTGCTCTTTTACAATCTTAAAATTCCTGTTAATTGTGCGGATGTTCAGCAAAACATTCACAAAACCCATAAAGGCCATTTCGCGAATATTGATATCCGCTTTGCGACCACTCACCTCTTCCATCAATCCTCCACCGGTAAACGCAAATTGTGCAGATGGATCTTTCTTTTTGATCTCTTTCATACAGTTGCCTGCATGCAGATCACCACTGGCTTCGCCGGCTATAATGTAGTACTTCATCCGAGTTCAGGTTCGTGATAATAAGAGATATATAAAATCAAAAGAATATAAAACACAATGCTTACCACAACGCCTTTGTTAAAGCGGTCGATCTTATAGTGCAGGCCAAAATAAAAAACCGCTAGATTGCCCAGACAACAGATCTTGATCACGTTACTCAAAAGCTGTCCAATCATCAGGTAGCGAACAAAACGGCGGGGGAAATCAATCTGGTGGTGAAAAAACAGCCAATAGCCGGCAAACATAATCAGAGGAAAAAGAATGCCACCTAAAAGTCCAAACCAAAAGCTGTCTAATTTTTTAGTCCATTCCATTATTTCTCAAAATAATTTAAGTCTTTCAATATGTTATGTGCTGTAAGATCTGCCTGAGTCGGCACAACCGAGATGTAACCGTTTTTGAGAGCCCATTCGTCGGTATCTGTTGATTCAGGTTCGAAGTTCACAAATTCCCCGGTAAGCCAGTAATAATTTCTTCCGTAAGGATCTTTTCGTTCTTCAAATTTTTCCACCCAGTTTGCGCGTGCCTGCCTTACAACTTTTACACCTTTAAAATCATCGGCTTTTAACTTTGGAATATTCACATTTAAACAAACACCCTTCGGCATTTTGTTTTTTAATGCCTCTTCAATAATTCCACAAATATATTTTTCAGCCTGTGTAAAATCAGCTTCCATGGCATAGTCACAAAGGCTAAATCCAATACTTGGAGCCCCTTCAAGAGCCCCTTCTATGGCGGCACTCATCGTTCCACTATAAATCACATTAATGGAGCTATTGCTTCCATGATTGATTCCACTCAAAATAAGATCAGGCGATTTTTGAAGAAGATTGTTTACAGCCATCTTCACACAATCTACCGGCGTACCGCTGCAGGAATATTCCATTTCGGCATGATGGTAATCTGTTTTTTGAATGCGAATGGTTGAATTGATGGTGATCGCATGTCCCATTCCACTTTGTGGTTTGTCCGGCGCCACTACTACGATTCTTCCAAAACGGGAAGCAATCTTTGCTAAAAAGGTAATTCCAGGGGCATAAATGCCGTCGTCGTTTGTAACCAGTATGAGAGGTCTGTTGTCCATTAAAATTTATTAAAGCTACCTGAAAGTTCTGTCAATTGTAAATTCCAGAGCTTAAACTTACTAAAGCAAGCGTGTTAATTCATTGCAAAATCCCCGCTGTTACCGGATCGTCATGTTATTCTTTAAAATTAGTTAAAAACGCAGAGCTTCCCTGTCAAATTAACAGTGCTAATGCTTTGGCATTTGAATTGATCCTTCTCACTAAAAAAAGAAGATACAATGTTTGATATCGGATTATTAATGATTGCCCTCATTTTTATGGTTATTGGGCTTTTAGTGAGTTCCAGACTTAAATCAAAATTTGCCCAATACTCGCAGGAGCGACTCAGTTCAGGTTTAACGGGGCGAGAAGTAGCAGAAAAAATGCTGCAGGATAACAGGATCTATGATGTAAAAGTAACGAGCGTAGACGGTATGCTTAGCGACCACTATAACCCGGCAACAAAAACGGTTAACCTCAGCCATGATGTATACAACCAGCGAACTGTGGCTGCCGCTGCGGTTGCCGCTCACGAATGCGGACATGCTGTTCAACACAACACAGCCTATGTATGGCTCGGCATGCGAAGCAAACTGGTGCCTGTGGTGCAAATTGCGAGTACCGCTATGAGTTTTCTCACCCTGGGATTAGCTTTTGTGGCTTTCAGTTCTCCTTCACTGCTCAACTCCATGTTGTTACTGTTCATTGTGCTACAGGGAGCTATTACTTTATTTAGTGTGGTAACACTGCCGGTAGAAATTGATGCCAGCAGAAGAGCTCTGGCATGGCTCAATCACTCACGCATCACTTACAGCCATGAGCACGAAGAAGCAAAAGACGCTTTGAAATGGGCCGCCTACACTTATGTAGTGAGTGCTTTAGGATCTATTGCCACATTACTTTATTACGTCTGGCGATTTACGTCCAGCAACAGAGACTAAACAGAATAAAGTCTATAAAACATAAAAGCCGTCGCGATTATTCCGGACGGCCTTTTACATTTATAAATTCTCTAGACTTTTTCTATGGAAAAGTTTGCCATAAACTCCATGGCCTTATCAACCATCTCGGCGCTGCCCAGGAATAAAGGAGTACGCTGGTGCAGTTCAGTAATCGGAACTTCCATAATGCGTTTACCACCTGTTGTAGCTTTTCCACCCGCCTGTTCAATGAGAAACGCAAGAGGATTACATTCATAAAGTAAACGCAATTTGCCTTTTGGCGATTTGGTTGTGGTAGGATAGATGTATACACCGCCTTTGATAAGATTGCGATGAATATCTGCAACGCCCGAACCTATATAACGCGAAGAATAAGGGCGACTTGTGGCTTTGTCTTCTTCCTGGCAATATTTCAGGTATTTTTTTACACCATCCGGAAAATGAAGATAGTTTCCTTCGTTAATGGAATAGATATTTCCCTGTTTAGGAGTCTGAAGATTTGGGTGTGATAAACAAAACTCGCCGATACTTGGATCGAGCGTAAATCCGTTAACCCCTTTACCTGTTGTGTATACAAGCATGCAACTTGAACCGTAGATGACGTAACCCGCAGCCACCTGCTCAGTACCGCGCTGCATAAAATCTTCCAGCGTACCAGGACCACTTAAGCTTACGCGCCTGTAAATGGAAAAAATAGTTCCTACAGAAACGTTTACATCAATGTTAGAAGATCCGTCGAGAGGATCCATGGCTACAACATATCTCGCGTTTTTTGAAATCTCTGAATCTATGGGAATGATATCGTCATTCTCCTCACTGGCGATAGCGCAAACCTCACCACCTGCTTTTAAGGCCGAAATAAACTGATCATTTGCAAACACGTCCAGCTTTTTTACCTGCTCGCCCTGAATGTTTGTTTCTCCAGTTTCCCCGAGGATATCCACCAACCCGGCTTTATTTACTTCGCGGTTCACAATTTTAGCCGCGATGCCGATGTCACGCAACAATCTAGATAGTTCCCCCTTCGCAAACGGGAAATCGGCCTGTTTTTCAATAATAAACTGACCTAAGGTTTTAACATTCATACAATAATTTTTAGAAACCCAAATTTAGGGAATTTTAGGAAGCAGGCACGAAATTTAACGGATACTAGCGTAGAAATTCCCCTTTAAGAAATTCTCTCCAATCACTTAGGTTAGCAATAACCTGTAGCTGACGGTATTTGTAATGAAACTGCTGTTCGTCGCTTTGTGAATTTAAAACGTGAATTCTGTATTTATCAAAGTTGGATAAGGCAAGTCTCTCCTCGCTGTTTAGTTTGATACCACTAAACTCTTTGTCGCGAAGATCATTCACACTTTCAACCAACCCGGTTGACTTCTTATTAAGCAGCTTTGATAAAAAATCTGTTTTTGATTCCACATTGTAAAAATAGAGGTATAGCCTTCACATCCAAAGCTGTTTTTTTCAATATACTAACAGGTAAATGTTAATTGAATCCAGGATAAAAGGCATATGCCCTGTAAGCCTTATTTAGCAAGCCTTTTCCAAGGTGTCACTATTCACAGGATGTGGAAAACTGTTGATTTCGATGAACAGGCGGGAATTAAATTAGCTTAAAGGGAAATAAAACCCGACGAAACCGGATTTACTCTTCTTCACTTGAACCGAGGTACTCAAACCCGTTTTTAATACTCTTTCTAACAAATTCAACCACGTTTTTCGATTCTGTTTTTGCAAAAAGTGTTTGCCTGATTCTTTCAACTGTTTTTTCGGACAATTGCATTAGATCGCCTATTTCCTTGCTTGTTTTACCCTGGCAGATAAGCGGAATTATTTTTTCCTCCCGTTCGGTATATACAGGGCCGGACAATTCAGCAAGTGCAGGAAAAAACTGTTCGTCATCACAAATTGCGTGAAGGTTGCCTGCAAATTCGTTAAGATTTCCAGCTACATATGATTTTGAGAAAAAAGCCGAAGCGCCGCGTTTTCTATAATTTTCCATTAAAGAAAGGTCCTCGTATTGACTAAGGATAACAATTTTAACCGCAGGAAATTTATCTCTTATGAGGTTAAAGGCCATATTGCCGTCCATTTCCGGCATTTCGAGATCCAGTATAACAATGTTTGGTTTTTTTTCCTTGATTAAACGCAGGAGCACAACGCCATCGGGCGCCTCGCCAGCTATTTTAATATCGAATGAACTCAGCTCCCTGGCTAAGACATTCCGCCAGATCTGAGAGTCGTCGGCAATAATGAGATTGATCTTTTTGGTCATAATACCGAGGGTTTACGCTCTAAATTTAGAAAATCCCGTCTGCTAAAGCAAGGCTGAATTAGCCGCAGAGGCGTATGCCTGCTCTTTAAGTCGTTGTCGTTAACATTGTTCTAGTGTTTTTATATTAGACTAATGATCAAAATCATAGGGCAAAACCCCTATTCTAATAGATAAATAATTTTCGTTGAGGGGAAACCCTTATCTTTGCTTTCCGTATTAAGCTTCAATGAAATTTTTCAACGTTCTGGTTTTTGTCCTCATTTCCGGGCTTTTCCGGGCACAATCACTGGCAAACTACTCTTCCACAAGAAACACCTCTATAACGTATAACAGTATTGCCAGTAGCGGCAACTCTTTCGCCAGTTGGCGCAATACAACAAGCAATACTCAGGACGACAATCGGTCGGATCTCACAAACATTGGATTTGATTTTTGGTATAATGGGGTTCGTTACACCCAATTTTGTGTGTCTACAAATGGATTTCTCGATTTTTCAAATTCCACGGACGATGGTGGTCCGCAAGCCGACGACTTTGGATACAACAATACTGCTTTTACTGCTGCAAATGCAGCCAATGCCACACGTCCGGCCATTGCACCATTCTATGACGATCTCACTGCCCAGGGGGGGACAGCGGCGCTTGGTAATTCTTTAAAATATCTTTTAACAGGTACTGCCCCGAACCGCACGCTTACGGTTGAATGGATAAACATGGCAGTATACCAAAATACCAGTCCAAGTTTAAATTTCCAGGTACAATTGGTGGAAAGCACTGGTGTTATCATTATCAATTACGGTACCATGACTGCCGGAACAAATGTGTTCTCCTACTCCATGGGTATGAACGGTCCAACAGTATCAAACACTCCCACCTCGGCACAACTCAAAATGCTTCAAACCGCTAATTCGAATTCCTTTTCAAACACGATTCAGAACAATCTTTCAACCATGCCGGCATCTAACAGCCAGTATGTATTTACACCGCTGGTTCCAACCACGGCTTCGGGAGGTCTGACATTTTCAGGCGTTACACAAACTGGTATGACTCTCAACTGGACAAACTGGGCCAGCAACGAAGTAGGTTATGTCGTTTACAATTCAACTGACAATATCAATTTTGATTTTGTGGTACAGAGTGCTGCAAATGCAACCACAACCGCTATTACTGGTTTACTGCCATCCACAACCTACTACTGGAAACTTTACGCAGTGACAGAAGGCTATCTGAGCGCGGCCATCAATGGTACACAAGCCACTCTTGCTGCCGGAAATAAAACGTCCACTGCCACAGGTAACTGGAATACTGCTGCCACATGGAGTCCATCAGGAGTGCCTACGTCGGCAGATAACGTTTACATTGCAAATGGACATACGGTCTCAATAAACGCTAATGCGGTTTGTAACAATCTAACTGTGGGTCAGGGAACATCCGGCTATCTGCAATTTACGGGAACGGCAAGAACTATGACTGTAAACAACAATATTACCGTTAACAGCAACGCTACTTTCCTGGTGAGCACAGGCTCTAACGTTACGCATAGTATAACCGTGGAAGGAAATATTGTAAATAACGGTACGGTTAACTTTGCATCAGATGCAAATAGCCTTGTTAACGTATCTTTTGTTAGAGACGGCAATCAAACGCTTAGCGGAAGCGGAGCAACGAATACATATAACAATATTTCCATGACACTCGGCGCAGCTGACCACATCCTGGAAATTAGTTCCAGTAGTTTTTCGGCAGCAAGTAATTTTTTAACGCTCAACTCGGGTTTGCTGAAAATCTCTACAACCAATGCCGTGAATATTACCCCCTTCTCGGCGGCAGCTACAATTTCTGCCAACTCGGGACTCTGGCTTAACTCTTCAAATCTTACCGTCAATACCGGCGCCGGTATAACGCTGTACGGAGGAATAACCATTTCCAACGGAACACTTAATGTGGGCAATGCTGCAAATGAAGATATTCTTTCCAATGGTGGTTCAATCGTTATTAATAACGGTGCCATGAACATTGCCGGTAAACTGGATGCTTCGAGCATAAATAACACACTTGATTTTAATATTAACGGAGGTTCTCTAACGGTTCCCTCGGTTGGATCCACCAATACAAGCATCGCTCCGTTTCATATCGCCGGCGCCGGATCTCAGTGGAACATGACCGGTGGTGCAATTATTATTCCCCGCTCAGGTGGAACAGGAAGCCAGAATTTAGGATT
>JAEUTM010000061.1 GCA_016788025.1 Bacteroidia bacterium | reverse complement strand
TTGATACCCTGTTGATTTTGAGTTTTGCTTTACTGGGACTAATTTTGTTTTTGAGTTGTTTTGAGCAGTTATTGGCGATCTTAAAACCCATCCTAAAATCCGAACAGCTGTACTTTTTTACGAAGATTCTGATATTAATCTCTAATGGCTACGGAATATATCTAGGACGATATCTCAGGTTTAACAGCTGGGATATTGTTTCCGATCCGGTTGATTTATTCTCGTCGCTATATCATTCACTCGTCGATTGGAATAATTGTAAAGAAACAGTTGCAATTACACTTACATTCTCTGTGTTTTTGTATTTAATTTTCGAACTTTATACGGGGTTCAAAAAAAGCATTGACAAAGAAACGCATGAGTTATCTGAAAAATAGGAAAAACGCTTTTGTTTACGCTTTCTCTGGATTGTGGCAAGTTACTAAAAGAGAGGCTCACATCCGCATTCACCTGCTCGCGACTGTACTTGTTGTGAGTGCGGGATTTTATTTTGGGCTTTCATCTGTAGAGTGGGTATGTATTTGCGCTTGCATCGCATTGGTGTTTTGTCTCGAAATTATTAATACAGCAATAGAAAAGCTCTGCGATTTGGTAATGCCAGATCAGCATCCTACGATTAAATATATTAAAGACATATCAGCGGCTGCTGTATTGATAGCATGCGGATTTGCTGTGGTGACGGGCCTGATTATTTTTCTTCCTTACCTTTTAAAACACTAAAGCGTTATGATTTTTTTGATTCAATTGCAAGCCGCAATGGGCTTCGGAATCTTTATTGTTATGCTGTTAGCTTTCCTTTTTTGTGTTTTAATGCCAATCCTTTTCACCTTATTTCTTAACAGAATGCGTAGAAAAAGATCCGTTGAAGGTAAAAAAGTGTCGATACTCGCCTGGGCAGAAGCAGCGCTTATGACTTTGATCGTTGTAGTGATAATAACCATTTTTCTTTTGTTTTTGATTTTCTGGGCCATGAGGGATGTGACGTTTATGTAAAATGAACATGAAAAAAGGAAAATGGTAATAGTGTAGCATTCCTAATTAACAGTTCCTTACCAATAAGTTTGAGCCAGGTGTTTTTAATATTCCCCGCTGCTTTCTAACTTAGAGGGATCAATTCATTGCTCATATATTCTCCGAAAAGTAGCAACAGGCTTACTTACATCCTTAAAACCTTATTGGTGGATGGCCTAGGGCTGACGTTTGATGTTACCAATGACGATGAGGAGTTTAGAACCTATCCTTATGCCAAACTGAACTACTCCGATCTTGCCTTTGAAAATGCAGCCCAAATAAGACCCCATACCATTTTATACGACCACGGCATTCGCGATTATCATTTGCAGGTTAATGCACATCCGCAATACGAGAAAATCTTTTTTAAGAACTCTAACGGTCAAATTCCATTTGATATGCTCGGGGCTTCGTTTTGGCTCTTAACGCGATACGAGGAATACCTGCCTTATAAACCGGACAAAGAAAACCGCTTCCATTATAAATCGAGTCTGGCTTATCAATATGAGTTTCTGCATTATCCCCTGGTGAATCTATGGCTGAATGAATTTAAAAAGATTATTCATGAGAAATTTCCCCACCTGGTATTTTCTGAGAAGGAATACAGCTTCATTTCGACTATTGATGTAGACAATGTCTACAAATACAAACATAAGGGCTTTGTGAGAACGATGGCGGGATTTATTTCGGACGGCAAACTTTCACACATGAAACAACGCCTGAGAATCATTTTGTCCCTGGAGAAAGATCCTTTCGATTGTTATGATTTTCTAGTTCAGGCGCACAAAGAACATCGAACAAAAGCTATTTTTTTCTTTTTACTCGGAGATTACGGTCCGAACGATAAAAATCACTCCTCGTCAGACTTGCGATTTCAATCCCTGATAAAACACATAGCCGATTATTCGCAGGTTGGGGTGCATCCTTCTTTTGGCTCCAATAATAATTTGCGTCAGCTGAAAATTGAAACCTCTCGTTTAAGTAACATTACTCACAAGTTCATCACAAAAAGTCGCCAGCATTTTTCAATGCTTAAGTTTCCGGCTACTTACAAAGACTTGTTACAGGCAGGCCTCTTTGCCGACTATTCGATGGGTTATACGAATCATAACGGTTTCAGAGCATCATATTGTTACCCTTA
>JAEUTM010000616.1 GCA_016788025.1 Bacteroidia bacterium | reverse complement strand
AAGATACTGCTTCATGTATTCGGGTAGATTGGATGCTGTAGATACTTCTACACCAACATAAACAAATATGGCAATCATACCCAGGTACAGTTGTGGAAATTGAAGAGCGCTTTTTCCTGTGGGAGTGGGACTGGCCGGATCGTCTTCCAAAAAAATCTGGTTTGGTAAAGAAGAAAATTTAAAAATCAATGCTACGATAAGAAATGCTGCACCCAGAATAAGATAGGGGAACTTTACCGATTCTATGCTATCTAATTTAAGGCCACTTCCAACGGCACCGAAAATCGCAAAGCTCACAACAAGCGGGCCAATTGTAGTGCCAATGTTATTAATACCGCCGGCAAGGCTTAAGCGTTGAGAGCCTTTTGAGGGATCGCCCATTACGATGGCCAAAGGATTTGCAGCTGTTTGTTGAAGGGAAAAACCAAGAGCCACAATAAAAAGTCCGGTGATCATTAAATTAAATGAAACCAATTGTGCCGCAGGATAAAACAATAAGGTGCCAAGTGCAGAAATGCACAGTCCCAGTGCAATACCGTTTTTATAGCCGAGTTTATTCAGAATATCACCCCCGTTTAGTTTAGAGAGAATCAGGTAAATGATTGAGCCTACCGTATACGCAACATAAAAGGCTACAGAAATCAGTTGGCTCTGCCACTGTTCGAGATTTAGTTTTTCCTTAAATACCGGAATTAAAATATCGTTACTAGCAGCCACAAATCCCCAGAAAAAGAATACGGAGATAAGCGTTATAAAAGCCGATCGGTTGGTTTGCATAGAAGGTAATTTTTACCAATATATTTCAAATTCTTTCAGCAAGCTAATTTTAGAAAATGGAGTTGTTAACCTAAATGTTTTAATTGTAACTTTACCACAGCTTATTTATGCAATTACTCACACCTTCCCATTTCAGCGATTACGAACTTCTTGACTGCGGTGACTTTGAAAAGCTGGAACGCTTTGGAAAATATATTACCATTCGTCCCGAACCTCAGGCTGTATGGCCTAAGATCTATTCAAATGTGGACTGGGAAAAACAAGCGCATATCCGATTTGTTCCTAAATCGTCAAGTAGCGGTGACTGGAAAAAATACAAGCAGATGCCGGATCAGTGGGAGATTTCCTACGCACTACCTGCCGGAACCACCCTTCGACAAGCTCAGGGTGACAAGGGAGCCAAGATAGCATTTCGCCTTGGTCTTACATCGTTTAAACATGTTGGGATTTTTCCGGAGCAGGCAGTGAATTGGGATAAGATCTATTCTTTTTTACATACCAAGCCCCAGGCAAAATTCCTTAATTTGTTTGCATATACCGGTGGTGCATCATTGGCGGCAAAAGCTGCAGGTGCAGATGTAACGCATGTGGACAGCATTAAACAAGTTGTAACCTGGGCCAATGAAAACATGCAGCGATCGGGACTTGATAATATCCGTTGGATGGTAGACGATGCTTTGAAATTTGTAAAAAAAGAAATCCGTCGCGGAAATTTATACCAGGGAATTATCCTGGATCCTCCGGCTTTTGGGCATGGTCCTAATGGTGAGAAATGGAAACTGGAAGATAACATCTCCGAAATGATGCAAAGCGTTTTGCAGATTCTCGATCCAAAAGAACATTTACTAATCTTAAATGCCTATTCATTGGGATTCTCAGCCTTAGTGCCTGAAAATATGCTGAGACCTTATGCCCAAAAACACAAATCAGAACTTTCAATCGGCGAACTGTATCTTGATGCCAAAAGCGGTGTGAAATTGCCACTCGGAGTTTGGGGCAGTCTGAAAAAAGAAAAATAGTATGAGCCTTTCCTTCAAAGCACGCATTTACAAAACCGGAATTAACTGGGCTGTGGATGTGCCGGAGAAGGTCAGTGCAAAACTCAAAAAAACCAAAGGTTATATCCGCATCAAAGGAAAAATTAACGGCTTTGATTTTAAAACCAATCTGGTTCCTGTAAAAGATTCTCCTCATCGTTTATTTGTAAATGGAATAATGATGAAAGGCGGAAATACTGCTTTGGACAAAGTAGCGAGTTTTGAGATCGAACAAAATACCACCAAAGTGGAGGAGGAGTATCCTGTTCCATCGCCCTTAAAAAAAGCCCTGAAAGAACATAAAGTTGAGAAAGACTTTAAGGCACTTACACCAACCCGCGTCAAAGACATCCTGCGATACCTTTATTATATCAAGACTGAAGAAACCCTTCAGAAAAATATTGCGAAGGTTATTAAACAACTCAAAGACAAATCCAAAAACACTAGAATCCCCTAAAACATGAAAGACACCATTGCACAACTCCGCCAGGTTAGAACCAACGTATTAAACATGGCATCAGCCCTAAGTTTAGAACAATTAAACAAAGTACCACAAGGTTTTAAAAATAACATTGCCTGGAATATAGGCCATCTGGTAGCAGCCGTACAAGGAGTATGTTATGGCCGTTCTGGTTTGCCCATGAATGTGGAAGCATCTTTCTTCGAGATGTACAAACCAGAATCAAAACCAGAGAGAGATATTACTACGGAGGAACTGGAAGAAATTAAAACGCTTATGTTTTCTACACTTGATAAACTCGAAGTCGACTATGAAAAAAAGATCTTCGGCGGATTTACACCCTTTAAAACAAGAACCGGTGTTCAGTTAAATTCAATTGAAGATGCTATCAC
>JAEUTM010000614.1 GCA_016788025.1 Bacteroidia bacterium | reverse complement strand
TCAGTTCCTCATCGCTCATAATTCGCATGTTGCCACTGATGTGCACGCTCATATAATTCCATGTAGAGCCTATTTGGGGATTGGTGTACCAGGAGGCGCTAACATAGGTATGCGGACCGGTAAAAACGGCCAGTGCCTGTGGATTTTCTTTAAATGCCTTGTGGTGATCTGTATTGCGCATGATATGTCCCTGCAGGTATAATTCGCCATCGCGTTCTTCTATTAAGATTGGAATTTGTGTGGCTACCTGTTTGCCGGCATTCGTGCTGCCTGTTAAGAAGACAAAAGGATTTTCTTCCAGGAATTTTAAAAGGACCTGTTTGTCGGGTTCTTTGAAGTATGAGAAGTTGTACATGGTGGTAAAGTTAATGGTTTATTGATTATGGTCGATAGTTTGTAGTTGGCAGTTTTCAGTTGGCAGTAGGCGGTGGCGCCCGATAGTTGTCGGGATCACAGTGGCAGTGGCAGTTTGATCCAAGAGTCTAGAATCATGAATCAAGTATTGAGTCAAGGAGAGATAGGAACCAAAAAAATTACAGTCTCAATACCCAAATCATGCAATAAACTTAAAGCCGATTCGTTTTTAAAGCGAACAAACATTTAAAATCCAGAACTTATGAAAAAGACCTTATTACTGGCGATAGCCGGTGGGATGCTTGTTGTGTCCTGTGGAAAAACTTATCAATGCAAAGATGCTGCGGGGAATATTACAGGAGAAGTAACAGCCTATTCCCAGGAGAAAGCAAATGAAATGTGCAAAAAGAATGGTTCGCAGGTGGCGGTGAAGAAGTAGTTGGCAGTTGGCAGTAGCAGTTGGCAGTGACAGTTGGCAGTAACGGTTGGCGCCCGATACTTATAGAGATTGCGGTGAAAATGCCTCAGTGTTTCTCTGTCACTCTTTTTCTCGGTGTTGATAAGTGACAGCTAGCAGTAGCGTTCGAATTTGATTGTTACTGATGAAATACAAGAGCATAGGCAAGAAAGGTAACAGCGATGCCGATCCCGATGGAGGAGATAATTCTTCTGAGGAACACATCGCGTTCATCTTTCTTGTCTCCTTTTTTAAGGGCAATTAATGCAATACCAAATGCGATCAGTCCAATGGGGGAGAGTATCAGAAAAATTCCGGCGCCAAATCCATTTCCCATGTCGGCGGAGGCGCTTAGTGAACAAAACAGAAGGGCCAAACAAAGGCTAAGTTTATCCAGATAATTTTTCATTCCTGTTTCAGTTTGGGATTAATTACTGCGTTTTTTGCTTAGGGCCAGTTTAATTTTTATTCCGTCGAAAATGATGCCCGAGACCAGTGTTCCCGCTGCAATTGTGAGAACGTGCAGCCCAATGACAGAATAAAAAATACCTCCGGCAATGCCCCCAATAAAGAAAAAACTGATGATCGTGAGGCGGAGTTTAATGGAGGATTTTAGCTTGCTCTTTTGCTCCTGAGTTCTGTAAAAAAACAGTTGGCTTAGTTCTATTCCAAGATCTGTAAACAAACCGGTGAGGTGCGTGGTTCTTACAACCGCGTTTGAGATGCTTGTAACCAGGGAGTTTTGGAGTCCCATGGCAAATAATAATGAGAATGCCAGCAAATCGGGATTGTTTGAAATTAATAAATGTCCGAAAACAGCCACCAATATAAGAATGAGACTTTCGATGATTGTCGGAATTACATACACATAGGTTTCGTTTTTCCTGGAAATGATTTCAACCAGGAAGCTTGAAAAGAAGGAGCCCAGGAAAAAGAAAAAAATGTACAGAAAGTAGATAAAGCCGTTCATGAATTCCAGCTTAAAAAGCTCGTCTACAAAATAAGCAAAGTGACCGGTGACGTTTGTTGTTAAACGTTGTACCGATAAAAAACCTGCAACATTTACAAGCCCTGCAACAAAAGATAACAGGGATGCTATTCCTAAATTATGTTTTAGTGTTCTTGTTTTGCCCTGGTGACGGAACATTTTTTACTTGGCTTTATTAGGATCGGTTCTACACAAATTTAGGAATAACGGAATTTAATTTCCTTTTGATTCCTGATCTTTTTTATACTTTTCTTTATCCCATTTTAGGCCAAATGAAGCGAGATAGTCTGTAAGGGAGCCCAGGCCGATAGCATGACGGCGTTCATCCACGTGGTCGGGATCGTCCAGGGGCTGAAGTGCATAAGCATTTGTTTTTTGATCGTAGATCAACTGGCTGCCATAAATTTGTTTTTTACCCTGGCCAATCAACACACGATCTTCGAGCAAAGCGAGGTCTGTGATCTCTGCCTTTCCCTCTTTAACAGCTTGTCGCATTATTGGCAGATATTTTTCCTGTGTGGCCTGATCGGAATGCTGGATGACCAGGAAAAGAGTAGTTCCCCCATTGGGCCCAATTACTTCCGGTCCTAACCAGCCGTATGTATCTAAGATTTGTTTCACTGCGAGCAGGTTGGTAGAATCCGTCTGGAACATTGTGCGATAAACCGATTGCATTTTTTCCGGCTCATGTTTGTACGCAAATTGCAAAGAGTCGAGCTTAGTCCTGGATTTTTGATCCAGTACCAATATGCTGTCTAGCTGCTGGATGAGTCGAAAATTCAGTCTTGCTGTTATTTCACTGGTATCGGGACGTCTGAAGTTTAAATATAAACCAGTGAGAATGGCAGCGATGAGAAGTGTTCCTATGAAAAAGAATTTTTTTCATTGTTATGTGTGGATTTCCAAATCGATTGTGCGCAATTGTGTTTTGCACGTTTACATCGCGTTGGATTAGAATCTTATCACATATTTAACAAAATAACAGGACTTTCGCAAGAAGAACCGGGCTTACAGACTAAGTAATACAAGGGAAAAATCCGGATATAAAATTTCACTAACAATAAAATCCTTCAAAGAGTTTACGGGAGAGATTTTACAGTTTAACAAACAGATCCAGGAGTTCTTTCTGGTATTGACGGCTAACAGGAATTGTACTTTTCTGGATTCTCAGTGTGCAGGCATCAAAGCCGTCAACTTTTAGTGTATTTACAATATAGGAGCGATGCACTCTCCTGAAGATGGGGTTGCTTACTTTTTGCTGGAAGTAACTGAGGTTATAGGCCAGTGTGTAACTTTTTTCGGGTGTAACAATTCTCGAATAACTTCCCCTGGCTTCTACAAACAGGATATCCTGTAGCTGGATTCGTTTGTAAACGTTGCCTTCGCGCACAAATAAGAAGTGCTGGCTTATTTTTTCTTTTTCGGAAAGATGTTCTCCTGTTATTTTTTGATGCAGGAGTTCCAGAGCAATACTTACGTCGCGCTTGTTGAAAGGCTTTGTGATAAAGGCAGCAGGTTTCACAGCCATGGCTTTTTTTACAGTGGCGTCGTCGCAATTTGCAGTTAAAAACACGAAAGGAATTTTGGTTTTGTTTAAGAGGGCGGCAACCTGGGTTCCATCCATTTTGCCTTTGAGGGCAATATCCAGGATCACCGCATCGGGTTTGTTTTGTTCCATAGAGCTGAAGCATTCTTCCCCCGAAATGGCAATTCCGCAAATACTGAAACCAGCTTCCTGCAAATAATCGGAGAGGTCTTCTGCTACCAGCATCTCATCTTCCACTATCAATACTTTCATGTTCTTTTATTTTTTGGTTTACAGGCTTAAATAAGATCACATAACTAAGGCCCAGAGTGTCTGAAATGGTCAATTCTCCTTCGAGTTGCCTTACAAGGGCCCGGATGATCCTCAGCCCGAATGAATCCGACTTTTCTATTTCGCTAGAACTTCCCACGCCGTTATCGCTTACACGCAGCATTAGTTTTCCTTCGGTTGTTCTCAGGTCAATTTCTATTTCAAGGGTTTTGTCGGTCTGCCGGGCATGTTTTAATGCATTTACCAGTAATTCGTTAAGAATAAGTCCCAATGGAATGGCAGTATCTATGTCCACCAGGAGTTTTGGAAAAGCAATATTGATGCGGGTGTTTTCATAACCGGCGCCAAAACTATCGGATAAACCAGAGGCCAACTGGCTGATATAGTCTTTCATTTCTATGGAACCATAACTGTGCTTTCGGTAAAGAAGTTTGTGTACCAGTTCGAGGGACCTGATTCGTTCGCGTCCCTGACGAATGGCAATTTTCGCTTCCTGGTTTTTGATGCTTTTTTCCTGGAGGTTAAGCAGGCTCGACACAACCTGGAGGTTGTTTTTTACACGATGATGTACTTCTGACAAGAGTAACTCGTTTTCGTTGTTTTTTTGTTCTACCTGTTCTTTCTGGTATTTGAGTTCTTCGGTTCTCTGGTTCACCAGCGCTTCCAGTTTTTCGGTCTGTTCTGAACGTAACTTCTCATTTGCCAGGAGTTGTTCGAGGTAAAGGAGTTCCGCTTTGTGTTTTTCGTTGTAATGCAATCTTGTGATATAACCTAATCCGACAGAGAATGTCATGAGCTCGCATACAATTCCCAGTTCCACAAAAAAGGCGTTGTCCAGTTGAGGGAAGATCTTGCTTTGCTCCAGGATGCCCATAGCAATAAGAAACAGGGAAGCAATGACCACTAACCTTCCTCGTATGTGT
>JAEUTM010000628.1 GCA_016788025.1 Bacteroidia bacterium | reverse complement strand
ATTCTGTTTTAGCTCAACTGAGCCTTTTCATTTATGATTCTTTGTCTTTTCTGCGAGATTGAACGATATCAATTAACAAAATGCCTGTGAGAGCTCCCATTAAAAAAATCGACAAAAACTCGATCATTCTCACATCGTTGTGATGAATGCGGAAATAGTTCCCTAAGCTCAGAACCAGGAGAATTACAATAATAACCCGACGTCTTTTATTTACCATACTCTTTTTTTTATTGTTTAGGACTTGTGTCAGAACCAAAATAAAAATTAATACCGATCATGGTGGATGTGAGTGCAAAATTCATGTTCCAAACGTTTGTGGAATTTCTGGTGTTTGAATTTTTTGATTTACTAACCTCAACCAAACGCGTAAAACCAAAATTTCCGAAAGTAGCCTCCACACCTATGCGTTTTGAAACGAAGAATACAACTCCCGGCACCAACCCGGCATCGTAACCCGTGAGATTATAAATTATGGAAGAATTAGGGCCCGAGGAAGCAGCAGATTCTACCGTACTTACTCCAATGATATAATTACAACGAAGGTGTGCAAATATACCCGTTCTTCCCTCCCCGAACATTTTATAATATCTCCCGAAAACACCGAATCCATAATTTTCTTGTACCTGACTGGCTCCCCCTAAAGAGCCGTTAGAATTAAAAACGGTAACAGCCGCCGTATTCTTGCTATACAACACCGTACCCCCCAGCACAAATCTATCCGTAAGCATGTAACCCATTCTTACATTAAGCTGGATTTGCTCGTTGGTGTTGGAAGAAGGAGTTACGACTTGCGAATTATTATAGGAGAGATTACCGTCGGACTTGTAATAACTGCCAGCCAACCCTAGCATAACGTTACCTTCTTGCATTTGGGAATAACTTACATGCCCCGTCACAAAAAGCAGGAAAAAACAGATGATTTTTTTCACGGGACTGTTGGGTTTAAAGTACTAAAGTATATCTAATATCCTCAGAATACAAATTTGTTTTCTGCAACAAAAAAGCAACCCCTAATGGGGCTGCTCAATTACATTTATTCTTTTTTCGAGGCGTATTTTAGCTTACACCACTACACCTCTTTCTTTTTGCCGAGATAAACACGGACACCAAGACTTAAGGAACTTAAAGAAAAATTAGCGTTAAGCTGCCTTGTTTTTGTGTCGGATTGAAAGCCGGTTGATCTGTTGTTATTGCCAGATTGTGAACTATATCCAATATACCCTAAAGTCGCTTCAAGACCAATTCTGTTGGTTACGAAATAAGTAATGCCAGGATTTAAATTAAGCGCCAGCTGTGAAGACTTTCCAGAATAATTCAATTCAACCACGTTATTGCCTGACTGGGATTTTTGCGTTTGATTCCAATCTCCCACTCCATAGGTTCCGCTGACCTGATAAAACAATCCGAAGCGTGATTGCCCAAGCATTTTATATTGGCGAAAAAAGGCACCTGCAGAAATCATATTGCTGTGGTAAGAATCTTTACCAGTATATGGCTGGTTACCTGTTATTCCTTCGTTCTCAAACGTTGAACTATTGCTGGAATAACCAAGAACAATTCCTACCGCGATATTATCTTTTATAAAGTAACCGCCAGATACTGATCCTGCAAAGCTGGAATTGGCTGTTTGAGAGCGACGGCGCGCCATTGAAGTGTCCTGGTTTGTGGTTTCATTAAAATTATGTCCAATGTTGCCGCCAAGCATAAAGTTTCCTTTGGATGTTTGCGCACTTAAAATGCCACTGGTTAAAATCAGTGTTGAGATAATGATTTGTTTTTTCATGATTTGTTTTTTTTGAAAAACGAACAGGATAGTCTAAACGTCTGCTGTTGTGAAATTTTAAGATTTTATACTTCCGGTTCTTTTAAATCATCGTTTTCCGCGCGCTAAACTGTTTTAGTTTGACTCTCACTCCCTTTATCTTTCTTATTTTTTAACAGCCTTGCGTAGACAACCATTTTAATTGTAATTAATTTAGTATTGCCGTTTGTATACCTTTGGTTATGTTTGTTTCTATGCGTAAAATCTTTTATTCGTTAATCCTTATCGGAAGCAGCCTTTTGTCTTTAGCACAAGATGATGATGCACAAGCACCCAGCAAATTCTGCAACGAGGACCTCAACAAAAAAGCAGTGGCACTGTGGGAAAAGG
>JAEUTM010000055.1 GCA_016788025.1 Bacteroidia bacterium | reverse complement strand
GTACCAAAATTAATGCCCGCTATCGATAAACGGGTAAAAAAATTTATTATAACGTGCCTGTTCAGATTGTTTGTTTTTTAATTAACGCATAAAGTCGTTAAAAATGTTACCTGGTAAAACTTTTTTATAAAACCCAAAATTAGTATTCTGTCTAAATAAATGGCTTATTTATTGCATTTTTTGCTCACGAGATTTTTATGCATTCCGGGGCTTCGCCTGACATTGTCTGTTTTACCGTAGCGTGTTATTAGGCCTGGTGTACACCATTTGCATTACGTTAATATTGCGCATGGCGAAAGCTGCTTCACAATAAGAAAGGTAATAATTCCATTTACGGATGAAGTAATCATCAAAACCAAGTCGCTTCACCTCTGATATTTTATTGTTAAAGTTTTTTTGCCAGATGTTCAGAGTATTGGCATAATCCATTCCGATATCTTTAAGATCCACGAGGGTAAGATCGCTAACCTCATTCACCGATTGGTTTATGGCCGCCACAGAAGGGAGAAGAGAACCTGGAAAAATATGTTTTTGAATCCAGTCAACTCCTTTTTTTAAAGATTCAAAACGGGAATCGGGACAGGTAATAACCTGCAGGGCTAATATTCCTTCCTTATTTAACAGGGAAGAACATTTTTTAAAATAGCTGTTATAGTATTCTGCACCCACCGCTTCAAGCATTTCAATGGAAACGATTTTGTCAAACTTACCTTCCAAATCCCGGTAGTCTTTTAGAAGCAAAGTGATTTTATCGCTCAGTTTTTCTTTTTCAATTTTTTCTTTCGCGTATTTGTATTGTTCTTCAGAAATGGTGACACTTGTTACCTGGCAGCCATAATTTTTCGCAATAAAAATGGCATTGGCGCCCCAGCCACTGCCAATTTCCAATACACGATCGTTCTTTTTTAGCCTGAGTTCTTTGCATAGACGATCGTATTTTGCCATCTGAGCATCTTCCAGGCTCATATTCTCAGTTACAAAGTAAGCAGAAGAATACGTCATGCTTGGATCCAGAAACAAACCGAAGAAAGCATTATTGAGATCGTAATGTTCTGAAATATTTCTGCGGGAACCTGATAAACTATTTGAACGCTGGTTATGGGAAAATCGATTTAAAAATCTCAGAACATTCTGGAAAACCCCCGAAACTTTGCTCCCTGAAACACCGGGCGCATTCTCAATGTTTAAAATGATCCAACTAATTACATTTTGAATGCTGTGCGTGTCCCACTCGCCTTCCACGTATGACTCCCCAAATCCTATGTCGCCGTAGAGAATACAACGTTTAAAAAAGTACGGATCCTTAACTGAAATATTTGCTGAAATATTTCCTATACCATTGCCAAAAATTAACTGTTCACCATCAGGAAGAGTCAACTCAAGCCTTCCAAAGCGCATAGCCGAAAGAAGTTTCAGCAATGTTTTTTCATAAAACCCCGGCTTCACTTTTGTAATACTAACACCTGACATACTTTACGAATTTAATAAAATATCTTTTTATTCATATTTACGATAGATATCCCTTTGCAGATCCGGACTGCTGTTTTTTTTATGATAGGGTATTCTTTTGAGCCATAGCAAAAGGGCGTTCCAATGGATGAGGAAAATTATCCTCAGCGTTAAAAGTGGAAAACGAAGCGTGTAAAGCAGTAAGCGAATATTTGTCAACTCCTTTTTTATTCCCGTTAAAGTACTGATGAAAAATCTCTTTTCCCCTTTTATATCGTCAATTCTAATATTGAGTTTTTTACCAGGTACCGAAAGGTTAAAGTCAAAATTTGCGTCGTGATCAATGAAGGGTGAAACGTAGAAATACTTGGTTGTATTTAAACGAAAAGTTGAGTCTCTGAGCCTTTCCTTCCCAAGAAAATAGGGTTTCATTTCCCCAAAGGTGTTACTTACTTCGGCTATCGCACATTCTGCCTCGTTATTTTCGTTTAGGATAAAGTAGAACGAAACCGGATTAAAATTGTAACCGAGAATGTTGAGATTTGTAAGCAGCATTATTTTATGATTAACAAAGAGAAAACCATTTTGTTCGAGGTAATTTATAATATGCTGTTTGGTAGATTTGTTTGTATCAGGCTTTTCGGTCGGTAATTGCAAATGTTCTGCATTTCTGAAGCTGAAAACATTAAACGTGTTGATACTAAATAAAGACAACTTCTTTTGAAGTGTTTCCAGCTCATCCAAATCGAGATAAAACATAAAAACCTTGTAATGAAACCGGTGTTTTTTGGGCTCCAGGCGATTATGCATTACCGTTGCTCTATATAGGCAAGAGTTCATTTAGTCTGAGTGTATTTCGGTTCGTTTTGTCTTGTTTCCTGGCTCCTGGCTCTAAGTAAGGCTATTGCACAGTTCCTTAGCACTCTTAAAGGCGTCCTCGTGAAAACCATATTTAAAATAACTTCCACAAAAATAAACCGGTCCGTTTTTGTTTAATAAAGATAGGTCCTTTTGGGCATTAATGGCTTTCATATCGAAGAGGGGATGTTCGTACTCCAGGCTTTTTATGATTTTGGTTTTATCAAGTTTTGAAAGAATGGGATTAATAGACACAAAGTAGTTTTTCTTTTTACTCACTCCCTGCAAACTGTTCATCCAATAAATGGTGGTTGGAATTCTCTTACCCTCTATTTCTTCAATTCTATAATTCCAGCTGCTCCAGGTTTTTTTGTTTTTTGGCATCACTCGTTCGTCGGTATGAACCACAGCGATATTTTTTTCGTATTTAAACGGCCCTAATAATTTTTCTTCAATTGTTTCTGGTTTGTCCAGTAATTCCAGCGCCTGGTCCGCATGGCATGCAAGGATCACCTTGTCATAAGAGCGGCTTGATCCATCCTGCAGCTTAAGTAAAACCTTATTGTTTTCCCGGATTACCTTAACCACCTTGTTTCCTGTTTGGATCTTGTCCTTAAATGGTTCAATCAATAATTTTTTATAAGATTCACT
>JAEUTM010000627.1 GCA_016788025.1 Bacteroidia bacterium | reverse complement strand
GAAGCCATGCAGAAACTTGGCGTCCCTTATCCTAAAGGATATGAAAAAATTGCTGCCCAGGATATGCAAAAACAAGCAGAAGGGATTGCCGCGAATCTGAAAAAAGATGGCATCGAAACCCTGCCCGATCGCGAGATAGTTGCTTTGATCGCCTATCTGCAGAAACTTGGAAGAGATATTAAAGTTGCTCCGAAAGAAGAGGTTGCAAAATTGTCTAACTAATAAAACAAGAAATATGAAATTCATAAATTATCTGGAAAGCATCACAGGCATTGGAATATACCCAATGATCTCCTTCATGATCTTTTTCCTGTTCTTCTTAGCAGTTAGCATTTATCTGCTCAAAGCCGGACGCAGGCATTTCGATGCTGTTGCACAAATTCCTTTAGAACAAAACCAAAACGATTTTAATTATGAAAAAGAATAATAGTCCGAAGATGTATAGAACTCTGCTTTTATTTTCAGGCAGTTTTTTACCCCTTGTTTCTTTAGCCCAGGAAGAAGCAGCAAAACCAACCACAAGTTATTTTTCAAACGCTTTGTTTAATACTCTGTTGAGTATCATTGTTATTCTTGGAATCATGGCCGTGGCTCTTGCCAGTGCATTAAAGAATATTATTAATTCCGATATGTATGTTGAGAAACTTAAGAAAGCGAAAGACGAAAAAAACAATAATACGCCTAAAATAACCGCGATGGTTATATTGTTTTCAATGATAAGCCTTCTTGCGTTTTCACAGGAGAAAGTGGCTGCCGCGAAAGCAGCAAACGATCGCATTGGTGGTCTGGATCAGTTTACGTTTTATGGAATGCTTGTGGCAATTGCGCTGGAGTTAATTGCAATTGGCGCAATGTTCAGCATCTTTAAATCGATCCTTGGAGCAAACGAAACTGCAGCAAAATCGGCGGCCGAGGTGAAACCAAAAACAAAAACCATTTTCGACAAAATTAACGATACCGTTGAAATTGGTCAGGAAGAAACCATCATGCTCGATCACGACTATGATGGCATTAAGGAGTTGGATAACAACCTGCCACCATGGTGGAAATATGGATTTTATCTTACCATATTAATTGCTGTGGTTTACCTGGTTAATTATCATATTACCAGAACCTCTCCATTACAGAAAGACGAGTATACAAACAGCGTAAAAAAAGCAGAGGCTGAGATCGCCGAATACATGAAAAATTCTGCCAATAATGTTGACGAAAGCACTGTAAAAATGATTACAGAAGCGTCTGCATTAAGTGCTGGGAAAGACGCATTTATTGCTACCTGCGCGGCTTGTCACGGCAGAGGTGGTGAAGGTGGTGTTGGTCCAAATCTTACCGACGAATACTGGATCCACGGTGGTAGTGTAAAGGATATTTTTAAGACAATTAAATATGGCTGGCCGGACAAGGGTATGAAATCCTGGAAAGACGATTTCTCGCCGATTCAGATCGCCCAGATCACCAGTTATATCAGAACGCTCAAAGGTACCAACCCTCCAAATCCAAAAGAAAAGCAGGGTGAATTGTATACCGAACAGGAAATGCCGGCTGATTCTTCGGCAGTAAAATCCGACACAACCAAAGTAATTGCATCTGAACTAAGCAAATAAAATGTCCTCCACAGAACCTATAGCTGAACATAATTTCCGTGATTCTATTGCTACTATTAACGAGCAGGGAAAAAGAAACTGGATCTATCCGACAAAACCAAAAGGCAGGCTCTATGATCTCAGAAAGTACCTGAGTTATTTATACCTTGTCGTGTTCTTCGGTCTGCCCTTCATTAAAGTTGGTGGGGAACCTTTGTTCATGTTAAATGTTGTGGAAAGAAAATTTATCATTTTTGGGTTGATTTTCTGGCCGCAGGACTTTTTTATCTTCGGTTTGGGCATGCTCATCTTTATTGTTTTTATTGCGCTGTTCACCGTTATTTTTGGACGGGTTTTCTGCGGCTGGGCCTGCCCCCAGACTATTTTTATGGAGTTGCTTTTCCGCCGCATCGAATATTGGGTGATTGGTGACGCAAACCAGCAAAGGGCCCTTAAAAAAATGCCC
>JAEUTM010000531.1 GCA_016788025.1 Bacteroidia bacterium | reverse complement strand
GTATGGTCAAAATATTATAAAAGGTACTTTGATAAATACGGTATATCTCCAAAACTTAAACCACATAAAGTAAAAACAGTTAACGACGAGTTTACTTTTGACAAATCCTGGAAAAATGGAAGTTGGAACTGTTTCCAGGCGCTATCATTTTCACTGAAAAGAACGGATTCAATAAAAAATAAGTTATACAAGTGGTCGGGAATCCTCGATCATCTTGAAAACACCACGGAATCCTTGCATTTATATTTTCTTACGTCCGATGTCGATAAGCATAGCGACTTAGAAAATTTGATCAAAAGTAATATAATTAGACATCAAACTAAAAAGTTAAAGATTACGATGGTTACAGAAAGAGAGGCCGAAAAACTGGCTAAAACTGTACAGAAAGAAATCGTAGCTCACGAAGGTTAGTTTTTTTAGATATTACTCAGACTAAGAACTGTACTTTTTTCGCCACCTTCGTCCATTATGCCTCGAATGTATCTAAAACAGAATTGGGTTGGTATTCATAATCTTCAATTGCCTTTTTGCAAGCGGCGACAATCTCTGCCTTTTTACTGTCGGAAATATTAGTAAGCACATTATTACTGTTCTCTATGCTTTTAATGACGGCCACATCCAGGTTGTTGTGAATATGCTCTAAAACCATAATTACCTTTTTTGTAAACTTCCTAGGCACTTCATTATAGTGATAGGCATCAATTACCAGGTTTTCGAGAAGGTAAGAACTTAGAGGTAAGTTGTTTTTTGTTTTCCAGTGTTTTAACACGACTACAATTTTTTTTTGTGTATCGGTTAGCTTAAGACTTTTAAGTGCATGAACATCCGTTTTGGTATATGAAGGTCTTGTAGAATCGTTTAGAAACAAGTATCCGGAGGTTTTATTTCCTCTCTTATTCGTTATTTTGTAGGGTACTATATCAATTTTATATTCTTCGCCACGAAGTGCAAGTATAACACCAATCGATTTCTTCTGATCGCGGATCCGCACAATAGATTCCCGTCCCACAAGGCCTGCGAGAAAATTTAAAACATACTCATACATTTCTACCGTAGAATTAAAGCTACTATGTTTAAACGGCAAACAAATATCAATATCGAAGTTGTCCGATAAAGCGGTTCCTTTTTCTGTAGAACCCAATCGCATTGGTTCGCTAGCTAATTTATTGCCCAGTTTTTGTTTAAGCAGGTAAATTAGCCTGTTAGCCTTTTCATCAAGTCGTTTGAAATCGCTTTGATTTTTATCAAGCTTTACATCTTTAATCACAGTAAATAAAAACGCATCTGTGTTAATTGGCTTTTCTTTATCATTTTGATAATCGGCAATAGCGCCTACAGCTAAGCCTCCAACTCCCCCAACTATAGCACCCTTACCAGCTGCCCCTAATAAATTGCCCCAGTCAAATTCTTTGCCGGGTTCTTTGTCCATTTCATTTAACTGTTTTATTATATTGAACAAAGCATTTATTAAGCTCCCTCCAATAGCGCCATAAAGGCCATACTTAGCTGTTTTATTCATGAGATCTATATTTTTTCGTCAATAGTAAAGCCGACTGCTTTTGCGTAAGCATTCAAGTCAATGGCAGCCACTGTACCAATGGACTGTTGTAAATAACGGGTCAGCTGCAGAAAGAAAGTAACCAATGAGTTTTCCTTTTTACTGAACTCAAGGTTTTCAAAACTCCGCTGATTATAGTAGTTCAATATTCTTTTATCAAAATTCTGTTCTGCTAGATCCTCTTGCCCGTTATAATTCACATAAAAGCTTCCGTAGTCAACAGCACAGCCCATTTCAATAGACT
>JAEUTM010000520.1 GCA_016788025.1 Bacteroidia bacterium | reverse complement strand
TATACGCTTATGAATGGTGACGAGATTTTTCTTACAAACGCCATTCACGGGATCCAATGGGTAGGACAGTTTAAGGAAAAATTCTACACGAATAAACTGTCGTTGTTCTTCACCGATAAGCTAAATAAGCTCGCTGTTTAGTCGTGAACCTGGAGGGTATCAAGAATACCACAGAGTTTCCGCGTAAGTTCATAACGACTGTATTTCTGAACCGCTCCTTCATTTCTTCCCATCGTTCCGCCTTTAAACCAGGCAAGTATGTTTTTTTTCAGGGCATCTCCGTCATTAAAATCGCTGATAAACCCGGTATTTGTTTCCCGTATTATTTTTGCGAGATCTCCGTCAACCGGGCCAATAGCCAGTTTGGGCGCGACACTGGCCATGTATTCAAAAAATTTACCGGTTAAAATTCCTTTAGCGTTTTTTGTATTATTTACAAGAAGAAGCAACACCTTCGAACGGCCTTGTTCCTCTATCACTTCCGAGTGAGGCAGGTATTCAATCCAGCGTACATATTTGTCAAGACCATATTTTTTCAGACGCTCCTTTACAAAAAAATCCACCTTTCCCACTAGTTTAATTTCAAGCTGTTTCCTGAATTCAACATCTGTTTTCACCAGCTCACGCAGCACCGTCCAGAGTATTTCAGGATTTCTATCCTTAACAAGAGTGCCGATATGCGCTATACTGAATTTTTTATCTTTCTCAAGTTCTTTTTTCGAAATGTCTTCTGCATCAAAACCATTTGTGATAACTCTGAATTTTGACGGATCGTTGCCTCCCGCTGCATTATACATTTCTACAAATTCTTCATTCATGGCTGCACCAATACTTAGAACTATGTCTGCTTCCTTTAAAACCATCAACTCTTGTTTATGATGTTTCTTATCCGCACTGGCACTCAACATAAGCTTTTCATAAAAATCAATATTCGTCCATGGGTCTCTGAAATCCGCCACCCACTGTACATTCTTAAATTTCCGCTTCAGACCAAGTGCTATCAAATGCATGCTGTGCGGGGGACCCGAACTTATAACGTACTGGATATTGTTCTTTTTAATGTACTCCGTAAGAAATTTAATACTTGGTCTGATCCAGAATCGCCTGGCGTCAGGAATAAAAAAGTTGCCTCTGATCCAAACACTTATTTTTTCTGCCAGGCCGGCCTTTTTGTTTTCATTTAGAAAAGAAGCGTTAATCTTATCTTCCTTTTTCCTTCCAATAAACCGTTTGTATACCGTATAGGGCTCCCAGATGGGAGTTTTAAGAACAGTAATATCTTTAGGCACATCTTTTTCGAGACTGTGATCAATAACCGGCATTTCACCGTTTAGTGCCGTATAAATTACTGGTTCCCATCCAAAAGAGCGCATGTATTTTACGAATTTCAGCCATCTCTGAACTCCCGCGCCACCGCTGGGTGGCCAATAGTATGTAAGTATAAGAACCTTTTTCATTATCATGTAAAACTAGATTTTTGCGCAGAGAAAGCAAAATAATTGAATATATTTGCCGGCATAGCTTCCTGATGAAATTATCCATTGTGATTCCCGCCTACAACGAAGGGAAAACCATACACCTGATCCTTGATAAAATAAAAGATGTACCTCTTTCAGCAGGCGTTGAAAAGGAAATTATTATTGTCAACGATTGTTCTAAGGATAATACAGAGGAATCAATATTAAAATACAGGGACCAAAATCCTGGCTTCAACATCCAGTATCGTAAACACGAAGTAAACAAAGGGAAAGGCGCGGCACTTCATACCGGCATCAGAGAAGCGTCAGGCGACTATATCATTATTCAGGATGCCGACCTGGAATATGATCCGGAAGAATACAACCTCATGCTTAAGCCAATCCTTAACGGCATGGCTGACGTGGTTTACGGAAGTCGTTTTATGGGAAGTCAACCCCATCGGATATTGTTTTTCTGGCATTCCATTGGGAATAAATTTCTAACCTTTCTAAGCAACATGTTCACCAATTTAAATCTAACGGACATGGAGACTTGCTACAAATTATTCAGGGCGGATCTTATTAAAGGACTAAAGCTGCGTGAAAACAGGTTTGGTTTTGAACCGGAGGTTACAGCCAAAATATCCAGAATCCCTAAAGTGCGCATTTACGAAGTAGGGATTTCATATTATGGACGCACCTACGAAGAAGGAAAAAAAATTGGCTGGAAAGATGGTTTCAGAGCTATCTATTGTATCCTGAAATACGGATTGTTTAAGGCTTCCTGATTTT
>JAEUTM010000499.1 GCA_016788025.1 Bacteroidia bacterium | reverse complement strand
CTAACGTAGTGTCGTAATTGGTTGTTACATCTAATTTGATAATGAAAGGATCATTATTGGCTAAAGAAACGACCGCGGGCCATTTTGAATCTATTACTACTGTGCCATTTGACGCGTAGTCTTTACGATTGATAATACCATTTGGATAGCCCGGAATGGTAAAATAATCCTTCCAGGCAGTGCCGCAATTCGTTCGGAAATCGTTGGTGTATTCTGAATTAGGAATTGCAAAATCACTAACATGAACGGCTAGAACAATTAAATTAGGCTGATATTGAGCTGTAAGAGATGATGCTACTCGTGCAGCGCGAGGGCAATTCTGGCATTTCATGCCGGTAAAGTCCTCAAGAAGCGTTTTTTTTGAATCGGAAACACTTAGATTATTATTTGTAACAAAATTCTTTCCAACAACGGTGGGTTTAACAACAATGGGATTTTTGACTTTGTCACAGGAAAAGGCTACTAATAATATCAGAGAGGCACATAAAAAGGAAATGATCTTTTTCATTGTTGAGATTATTTACTATAAAGTTACTAAAAAGAGCTGGTAATTGAAATAGCTAGCCCATTGGATGCAGGAACTACACGGCAAACCCCTCCAACACAGAAAATACCCTGTCTCTGTTTTCCATAACTCAAAGAAATTCTGTGTGGTCCTTTAGTATATCCAGCACTCACCAAAAGATAGTGCAGTTTTAGAGTTTCTATCGGGTTTCCATAGTTGTACTGATCTAAGACAGCCACGAACCAGTTGGTTGTCGGGGTCCATTCCAACATGGCTGTAGCCCAACTTCCAAGGTTAAGAGTGTCCTTATTATCCCTAAACATAGCCTGCATTTCCAAACGGATGGCAGAGTTGTTTTTGTATTTGTAGGTCAGGTCAACAATTCCAATTTCAGAAATTGCATTTTTATATTCTCCCGTTTGCGTGCCATGGAATACCACATTGATATTGTTAAACTGGTGCAGGTACATAAAAGTCCCTTTCCATTTTTTTGAGAATTTTTTATTGATCTCGATGAAAAAATCCTGGTAATAGGTTTGTCCTACCTGATCGTAATCTGTTCTGTACAATGTGGATGCCGTAGTGCTATCGTTTACGTTAATTTGTTTAAGGCCATTTGCAATGGAACCGTTAAGCGTTACTTCTGTTCCGTATTTTCCTCCAAGCAGAGAGCCCTTTTTTAATTTAAACTGCAGCTCGGCCATGCCTCCCACTTCACCGGCAGGTTGTGTTGCATAAGGACTATAAGCTGCCATTAAATAAGTATGCTGACGCGTGGTTGCCGGTAAATAATTGATCATCAAATTTTGAAGACTCGCATCACGGTCGCTGCGGAAATTCATATTATCAATTCGCTTTGCCTGTAACAAAAACGAAATGCCCTTTGTTGCGTAAGAGGTAGAAAGGAAAATGGCTTCTCCATTTTTATAACTGTAATACGACTTACCACCAACATTTGAATAATTGCTAAGACTAGGATCGTTTTCTTTCAGGATGTATTCCCCGAAAAAATTAAATCCACCACGAATGATGTTGATCCTTCCTCCGTAGGCACCCACGTTTTCGGGCATTACAAAATCAGGATTCGCTTCGGGTTGATTTTTACTCACGAAACTTCCACCAATCATTACCTTGGTTTTTACATTTACCAGGGCCGAATCGAAGAGCTCGTTGATGTTTATTTCTCCGTCAAATCCACGCACAATGCCGGGGCCCACTGTAAAAAAAGATCTCTGTTTTCCCACCAGGCCTTTTAGAGTAATCCCTTTATACGGGTTTGAGATCACACGCAGACCGTCCAGGGAGTTATCATATAATAAGCCAGGTTCGTAATAGGTACGGAATATTAAACCACTACCAAATTGTTCGTAGATATTACCAACTGTTATATCCAACAGATCATCCTGGTAACGTGCAAAACGATTTGTAATGCCTTGGCCCTTATAACGTGCATCGAACCCCTGCATGACATTGTTATAGGCTTCGTAACGAATGCCAGCAGAGAATTTGCCCTTCGTATAATTAATATTGCCAAATGCATTGGAAAGCATTTTTTCAGGAACGGTTGGGGCATTAATTAACGAATCCGGCCTGTAATATTGTGCGTCGATCTGGAAATTACCATGCACCGAACTAAGCTCGCCCTGTGATTTTAAATTTAAGTTGGAAAGGAACAGAAATAAAAAAGTAGCAATTAAGCTACTTTTAAGTTTTGTGTGTTGCATTCTGCGTGTTAGTTAATTGCTAATATCTGATTAGTGAGCCAGTGTTTCGCCGGCAGCCAGTTTTTTAACGTTCTCAAAAAGTTTGTCTTCGTCGCCTTCTGTATAAGAGTTGTGGCTCCAAACAATATTGCCTTTTCCATCCACTAAAAAGGTGTGGGGCACGTTGTTTACGTTCATCGCGCGTTTAAAGTCCTGATTTTCGTCGATATATACTTCGTATTCCCAGCCTTTGGATTTAACATCGGTTACTACTTTACCTGAGCTGCGCGCGTCATCAATACTTATTGCGATTAATTTTACGCCTGTTTCTTTTACCAGGTCAGCATAGTTTTCTGCAATAGCGTCGAGTTCTTTTTTACATGGTTTGCACCAGGTAGCCCAGAAGCTGATGATAATTGGTTTGCCGTTGTTATTGAAGGTATTCGAATTCACTTTGCTACCGTCGAGTTTCTTAACAGTAGAAGCAGGAATTTTATCACCTTCACCTGCAAATGAATTAGAATTAATAAAGGCTGCTAATGCGAAAAATAAAACGAGTTTTTTCATGGTTGTTTTTTGCTTTTATTTACCAACTATCGGGCCACAAGTATAGGAAATTTTTGCTTTACAAGGTGTTAACACTTTTTATATGGTAGCTTTTTGTGCTTAAATGATGAACAAAAGTTAAAATCAGATAAATGCCTTTAAATAGCTAATTTTGGCCCCAGATTTTTATGAAAACAAACAAATCAGTAGAACTTTTTGAGAAAGCCAAGACTTATTTTCCCGGAGGAGTTAATTCACCGGTGAGAGCATTTAGAAGTGTAGGCGGAAATCCGATTTTTATTGAAAAAGGTAAAGGTTCCCACATTTGGGATGCAGACGGTAATGAATATATTGATTATTGTGGTAGCTGGGGTCCGTTGATCCTGGGTCATGCAAATGATAAAGTTTTAAGTTCGGTAGAAGCAACCATGCGCAAAGGCACGTCGTTTGGCGCACCCACATCGCTTGAGAATTCACTGGCGGAACTCATCCTTTCAAATAATCCTTATATAGAAAAGATCCGCTTTGTAAGCAGCGGAACGGAAGCTGTGATGAGTGCGATAAGGCTTGCCAGAGGATTTACCAAAAGAAACAAACTTTTAAAATTTGAAGGGTGTTATCATGGACACGTGGATTCGCTCCTGGTAAAAGCGGGCAGTGGTCTGGTAACTTTTGGAAATTCAAGCAGTGCGGGCGTTCCTGATAGTTTTGTCAATGAAACAATTACGGTTCCGCTTAACAATGCGCAAGCGGTTGAAGAGGCATTTGAAAAATACAAAGATGAAATTGCATGTGTGATCATAGAACCAGTACCGGCGAATAATGGATTGTTGTTACAAGGGAAAGGATTTCTTGAATTCCTGAGAGAGATTTGCAACAGACATAAAACACTTTTGATTTTTGATGAGGTAATCAGCGGCTTC
>JAEUTM010000440.1 GCA_016788025.1 Bacteroidia bacterium | reverse complement strand
TCCGTCAGTCATAAAGTTTGCGGTAATATTTTTTGACCAACCATAAATGGTGTCACTAAGTGCTGTTTTTAGCCAGTAAGTTTCCACGGGAAGCGAGCAGCCCGAACAATTTGTGTTTCCGCATGGTACATTTCGTCCCATTATAAGCTGCGTGTTAAAGTTAACTCTATCTATGAAGGCTCTCAACGCTTGGTATTGTATATGGTATGGATTTACCGTTGCAGGAGTGCCACTGTACCACCATGCCCACTGAAGAGCGACGGTAAGGTCGTTAGCAAATATACTTCCCCAGTTTTGAGTGTGAAAAGTCATGGGTCCGTCGCGTACAACGCTTGCATAAGGTAGCACCCCAAATTCACTCACCATGTGAGGTTTGGTATAAGCGGTATTAAGGTCCTGCAAGGCTGGAGTCGAAGGGTGATAGCGACCTCCAGTTGAACAATTCATAGCTTCGCCGGAATACATATGTTCAATGTTAAAATCGAGACAATTGTTTTGCGACGGTTGAACATTTACACTGACAGGCCCGCTCCAAGGTTGATAGACGGAAGCATTGCTAAACGGATGATGCGGGGAAATATCCGCACTTTGGAGATAGCTCTTCATCTCGCACAACCACGCGCCTATTTTTAATCTTAAAGTCTGATTCCAGCCATTTTTATCCATATTCTCTGTTTCATTGAACATTTCCCAAGCGGCTATTTGTGTGCTATAACCCCATCGAGCCTCAATATAATAGAGGCGCTTTTTGAAAATAGCGATACAGTTAGGGTCAGTAAAAAAATCATCACGACTTGATACCATGGGTTTGTATGGATTTCCATTCCAGCCAACGACTTGTATGCGAATTGGATTTCCACTGCTATCAACAAGGACATTACCATTTTGATCAGTTTCGTATTGAGCTTGGAGTGAGAAATCGTGATCGTCCAACAGCGTTAAAAGTATGTACATTTTATTTATTTCGCATGTCCTAAGTGTACTGTCCATCTCCCACATTTGTCGTTCGTTGCGCGAGAAATTAGTGAGATCTGTTGAAGATGGATTGTAAGGGTAGCCAACAAGAGTTCCGGAAGATGGGATCTGGTTGCATATTGGTGTTTCTTCAATAGGAACACTTGTTCTGTCAAATCTGATCCTCACGAAATTGGCGCCATTGTGTGCTAAATTTCGGATATAATATCTTTGTTCACGGTGAGCAGTGGGTTTGGCTTTAGATTCATAGTATGGCCTTTCTAAGCAAGGATTTTCGTTGAGATTAGCATCAACGGTCGGAGAGTAAGCCCTACTTCCATTATCATAACCAGCACAGGCAATGTTTCTTCCTAAGCCATAGAAAACTACATTATTGTCAACAAATTGAAACTTCTGAATTCCATTTGCGCCTGTATTTTTTATTCCAAGATGACCAGGATTAGTTGATGCGACTACCGTAAAGTCGAAATCATTAAGTGAGTAGGTAAGAGTGTTATTCTGGTAAATCTTTACTGTGCCTGTCCACACGCCTGTTGCGGTGGGAGCAAAACGGATTCTGAATGGATATTCATGCGGGGTTCCACTTGTAATCCACACGTCATTCGCAGCATAGTCTACACCTGTAACCACCTGCGATTCGTAGAAGCCGTGACGTTTATGTTGGACAGCGGGAGTTGCCCCTTGAAGAGAAAACACGCATTCTATTTTAATTTGATCTGGATCATATGGATTAATTCTACCTTGTGCATTTATTCCGGTAGAGATATAGCTATCGATTTGACTTTGGATGCTTGATGGTAAATGAATTCCAATTTCGAACCGATCATATTTTGGTATCGCAGCAAAACCGTTTGCGTGAAAGGAAGCGATCCTGGGCAAGTTCCCGTTAATTCGTAATGTTGCATAGCCGTTATTTATAAATCCACTTGCTGCGTACCCAGGCATCGCTGCTGCGTAATTTAAGCCCTCCACGATCGCTTGACCATTTGCAGAAGCGTTATATCCCCCCACACCAGCAACTATGCTATTATGTATTTTAGTATCAGTTCCGGATGTTAGGTTGTATCCGCCAGGCACGTAATAAGGTCCAGGATCTATCTGTCCGTTTACGGATATAATTCGCATTATATAGCCGATTAATAATATTCTTTTCATATTAGAGTGTGATTACTTTTGTTCCTGTTTATTGCTCTTGGAGTATTCTTGGATGGATTGCATTTTTTTATTTAATTCAACAATGTATAATGTAAGTTCTTCCACTTTTTTAAGCAGGAGCACATTCATTGTACCAATATCAATACCGTCTTTTTTTACTTCACTTGTTGTTGGTATTTCCGGCAAGTGTTTATTTATTTTGTAATATGCTTCCACTTCTGAAAGTGGAAGTAGTTTGTAGTCATCTGCAAAAACATAGTCGGCCCAATTTGTTTGACTGGGAGCTGTAACATAAATAGATTGAGCTACAATTTTTCCCGAGACTGCAAAACTAAAATCTGCATGTGTTCCTATGGGCTTAACTCCACCGCCTGGGCCTCCAATCCATACCTGCGGATAGTTATTTAGACTGGCCTTATAGTTCAAGTAATCGGTTCCTCCGCTTGAAATACGTCCTGTGCCAGTATTGTCAATTTTAAACTCGTACGATCCCAGAGAGTTTTCGGTAATTATTTTGCATGTAGCGTTTGTTGTCGATTTTCGTTTGATGTCTCCCGAGGCTTCAATCGGAAGATAAGAACTTAGTATACCATTATTAATTCGGAATCTTTCTACGACCGAAGATTGAATGTTTTCATAGATGGAGAATTTATCAATGAATTGTAAAGTCATTTTTGCGTTCGATGTTATGGCGCCGTTGTCATCTCCAGCTAATGTTAAGTGATTTTTAGAGGTTCCACTACCATAGTAGTTTGGCTGTCCATCCGAAACGTCCAAAGCTGCAGAGGGACTACTGTTATTTGGCCCAATGCCCACGAACTGACTGCTGTTCGACTTTATAAAAATTGTATTTAGGTTTCCTGCCTTCAGGATAAAATCTTCCAAGGTGCAGGTGCCAATTGTGTTGTTACTCCCCACATCTTTGTTTCCTCCTTGGGACCAAGGCAATGCATTTTCTGTACATGGGCCTCCTGAGTAGGATCCCGGTAGCCTACCCAGTACGCCGTTTTGGTCAACAAATACAACTCCTGTGGCTGACCCTGATAATCCATTAATAGTAAACTTACCATGATCATCAAGGCTCATGTATTTTGTACCATTTGTGTAAAAGTCTAAGGGTACGGAGGTGCTGGTGCCAAACTTTAAGCTCGTACCATTGTTTAAGTTTGTGTTCCAGGTGCTTTGAGTATGGCCATAGTTACTCAGTATCGCAAAAGATGCGATGAAAAATTTTGTTTTCATTTGAATTATTTTTTGGATTTGTTTTATAATCTTAAAAGTTTCAATGTATCACAACGTAATTGGAAGCCTCGACAACCACACCTCCTGTGCGGTTTATTACTGGCATGAATGGCGTTGTGTTATGTGTTCCGTCATCAAAATACACTGTTCCAGTGCCTTGGCATTTTTTACTACATCCATTATC
>JAEUTM010000427.1 GCA_016788025.1 Bacteroidia bacterium | reverse complement strand
CAGGTGATGGGCCAATTCTCCATTGACATGTTCGGGGTCCGCCGTAAAATGACTGTAGATTGTCCAGCATAAAGCCCCAGTGAGTAAAGCAGTAGCTGCCTTATTAACTTTTAAGGTGTGTTCGAGGGTAATCATTAGATACCCAAAAACGAATATAATTACCAGAAGGATCGTCATAACAAAAGTCTTTAACGTGCAGAATAGATGCCGCTAAATATAGTGCTAAATATACTTTTTTTGGACGAGCCTAAACTAACATTATTGCAGTAGATGGTCCCTATTGCCTTTCGCGACGAACCAACGCCCTTCCCTTTAGGGAAGGGTATGAGCCCAACGAGTTAAATATTCTTTAATGATCTCGTTTTTTCTTACAGAACCTCTGCCAGATTTGTAGTATTGTTCCTTTTTAATCGCATCTTCTTTTGTCTCAAAGAACTCCACATGAATAAGTACCCAAGGTCTATAAAGCCCGGTACTATCTCTTCCAAAAAAAATTGTGCGAATGAAAGCGCTGAATTAAGTTATTCGTGGATCCCGTATAATTACGATTTGATCTCTCCGAATAAAGTATATAAACTACAAAATTCATGAAATAAAAAACCCCCAGCAAAGCTGAGGGTTTCCGTGGTAGCGGGAGATGGATTCGAACCAACGACCTTTGGGTTATGAGCCCAACGAGCTACCCCTGCTCTATCCCGCACTATATGTTGTTTTAACTTAAAGTTAAAGGGGTCAATTTTCGGTGTGCAAATATACTATTACTTTCTGTTATGACCAAATTAGTTATGAACAGTTTTGGGCTTTTGGGGCAAGTGCTTGATATTTAAGGTCAGAAGGGCTTTTTCAGAATACTGATTATTCTCTTCACAGCACCAATCCTCAAAAAGTTGATATTATTTACTGTTTTTTCCAACTTTTTCTGTGTTTCTTTTGTAATAGCGGGTACGAGCTCGTGCTACTTGGATAAGATCGATCACAAATTATTAAAAGACTGTATTAATCGCAAAAGCGAGGCTGAGTATCAATTGTATAAGTTGTGTTATAGCTATCTCATGAGCATTTGTATCCGTTATACCCGAAATGAGAATCGCGCAAAAGAGGTGCTGAATATGGGCTTTCACCGTATTCTGAAAAACCTGAAGCTGTACAGGGAGAACGAAGTTCCTTTTAAATCCTGGGTGAGGAGGGTTATGATCAACACCCTGATCAACGAATTCAGAAAAGAGAAGGTGCATTACAGCAATGTTCTTTATGTGGAAAATTACTATGAAACCAGTAGCTACTCAGAGATCAACGAAGCTGTGGAAAGACTGGATATTGAAACCATATATGCCCTGATAGCTAAGCTGCCACAAATGAACCAACAGATCTTTAACCTGTACTATATCGACGGTTATAAACACAGGGAGATAGCCGAACTCCTGAATATTAATGAAAATACCTCCAAGTGGTACCTCACCGTTGCTAAGGATAAGCTTAGGGTGATGATCAACGAAATGGATTTAATCGCTAAAAAAGTGGAAGGATGAAAGAGAACGACAAAAAATTAAAAGATTTGTTCAGGGAGAAAAACCTTGAAAATGCTTTTAGTCCTGACGAACAGAACTGGAAAAAAATGGCCGCAACGCTGGAGAATGAGCGTAAAGGCAATAAACGAGGTTTGATTTATATCAGCCTTCTCTTGCTCCTTGGTGGACTTGGAACTGTCTTGTTTTTAGGGTTACCGCATAACAAAGAACTTGTTTCTGCACCGCAGGTTCCCCAATCTTCGCAATCACTGGTAACTCCAGAAGACAAAATACAAAATTTCGAATCAGCGTCGCATTCAAAACCTAAAGAATCCAACCGTAGAATAATTACTCCTTCTTTAAACACTGAAAAAACTCAAGCTTCTGAAACCACTCAATTATTAAAATCAAACACAGAAACTAAAACCGGAAAATCAATTCCTGAAAAATCTACTGACAAGACTCCGATAGTTACTACTCCTCAGGAGAAATCTGAAAACGAAATCGAGCAGGTAAAGGATTCGAAGCCTGAAAAGAAAAACATTCATCAATCCTTTGCAAAGAATACATCTAATCCAGTAATAGTTAAACGACCCGTAGTTGAAGAAAAACCTATTCAGGAAGACATAACAGCAAAACAAGAGGAACCCGCGGTGGTTGTGAACACAAAACAGGATAACAACAACAATGCGCAATCATCGTCGGCAATAGAATCACCTTCCACACTTACAGATAAAAACAGAACTGGCAATGAAAACGCTGTCTTTCCGGATCTAATGCTGATGAAAAGGCCTGTTATTAACGAGAGGAACTCAGAACTGGTTGAGAACATCAGTTATCCTGTAAACGACAGCCTGATGTATAATCCGATTCCAACGCACCGTATTTACCTCGAGGCTGGAACTTCTTACCTGGTGGGCTGGAACGGTGGCACCGAGGCTAAAGGTCTTAACCCTCTCGCGGGCCTACAGTATTATCACGACCTCAACAAACGCACGGGTCTTTCTTTGGGTTTAATGTATACAACAATAGATCACCTCAGCAACACCAGTCATACATCTACCACCACGCATTTGAAATTTGGAGAGGAAGCAGATGTTACTGTGATCTCTGCCACTAAAATACATTACCTTCTTGTTCCTCTGAAACTGAATTATGCACTAAGCAGAAATGATTTTTTAGGATTGGGGTATACCTTTGGCTGGTTATTGGATGCAGAAAGCAAGGTGGAGGAATTTCAAACGCGTCAGAACTATGTAAGCGAATCGAAAGTGTCAAAATCAATGGGGTATACCAAGGGCTTTAGTCCTTATGACGGGCAATTGGCACTTTGTTACCGGCGCAGAATCTTCAAAGAATTTTATGCGAGCGGTGAATTTTTCTATGGATTACGCGATATTAAAAACAACGGCATTTATCAGGGTGATGAATTTGACAGGAACCTGGGATTCAGGTTTAGTCTAGGCATTAATCTTTGGAAAAAATAATTTAAAACGCTTTCGCTAAGCTCTGGCGTAAGCGCAGGGCAAACTAAAAACTAAAACATGAAAACATTTTTGTATCTCATTCCACTTGCGGCATTGCTTCTATTCTCCTGCCGTAAAAAAGATTTCCCGGAAACAATTCCGGATCTGCAAAGTGATTTTTATTTCAACGGCACTGTTGAAGGAGTTCCGGTTTCACTTAAAGCAGGATTGAGCGGATATTACATGTATTCCTCTCACGCTAAAGATAGTGCTACTTCTCTTTATCATTATGTTGCAACCCTGAAGTCTTCGGATTGCAACACATGTTTAAATTCCCTACAGGTAATCATTCACGATCCACGCAGCGCCTCGCAGATAGACAAACCATGGATTGATTCTCTTCTGCCCCAATCTTATCCTATCCAGGGTGCGCCATACTATGCTGTTCATTTCAAAAGCCTGTTTAACAAGCAAGCTGCGGCGTATACCTGGGAGTTTGGCGACAAAAGCTATTCCAATCAGGCAAATCCGGTTCACATTTATAAAACACCCGGACATTACAGAGTGCGTCTGAAGATTGATTCTGACAATGGCTGCCAGCAATATGTCGCTAACATGGAAAATATTAAATATCCTATGCTGCGTCCTAATATCTCCACGGTTCAGAGCTCTGCAAACGTTATAAACTTTGCAACCTCGTTCAGCGACAGTTCCTCTTACAGTCATCACTGGGATTTTGGAGATGGAAGCACTTCAACCAGTCCTTATCCTTCCCATGGTTACAATATACCCGGAACGTATCCTGTAATCTTAAGAACCGTGAGTCCAAAACAGGATACTCTATATACAAAGTACAATGTGGCTACACAAACCACTCCTATGCCTTGTATCACTAACTACGAAGTGGTTTCACTTGAGAGAGTTCCAAATCCGGAATGGTTTTCAAAGATCATTATAAACTGGACCGATGAACAAGGACTGGTATATACTTCCAACAACTTTTCACAACCCGCTGAAAGTTATTTTAAGATCATTTCGGTGGAAGACTACCAAACAAATGAAAAAGGAGAAAAAACAAAAAAAATTCACCTCAATTTCAGCTGTAAGGTATACAACGGCAACCATGTAAAAACCATTAAAGATGCTGATGCCGTGCTAAGCATCTCCTACAGGTAAAAATTTTTTGAGAAAAAACGTAAATCTCCAACTTTTTCTAAAAACGCTCTGTATAAGTGTGGCAAGAAGGGCAAACGCCGAACCCCTGAAACCCAACAAGTAGGCAACAAAAACATTTAAAATGAAACTAAAATTTAACAAAACAAAAAGGGGGCTCAAAGCAATAGTGGCTGGTCTTTTCTTATTGAGCGCTCAGGCAATTGACGCACAATGTACTGCCAGCTTCACCCCGATAGTCGGATCAAACGGTTCAGTTAACTTTCAAAACACCTCTACCGGTACAACAATCAGCACTTATTATTCCTGGAATTTTGGGGATGGTGCCGTTAGCTCAAATTTATCACCAGCCCATACATATACAAATTCTGGCTGGATGAACGTTTGTCTCACGATCATATCCAATACAACCGTTGCCAATAGTTGCACAAGTACCGTGTGCGACTCTATTTATATCTCAACAACTCCAAGTGGCACAACAACACCCTGCCAGGCTAACTTTGCAGTTTCCCTAGGTGCCAACGGTTATGCAAGCTTCGTAAGTACTTCAACAGGAACAAGTGCAACTTCCACTTATACCTGGAGTTTCGGTACCACCGGACCATCAGCAAGTCAGACCTACAGCGCAAATGGTGTTTACACAGTTTGTCTCGCATTAACGAACAGTGTAACGGGTTGTAACAGTTCTACCTGCCAGGCCTTTACTATCAGCAACGTAACGACTGCTCCTAGCGGCACTCCTTGCCAGGCAAGCTTCAACTATACGCTTGGCGCAAACGGCCTTGCAAATTTTGCCAGCAATTCTACAGGAACTAGCGGAACCACAATTTACTCATGGAGTTTTGGTGCATTTGGCGCTAACGCAAGCAATACCTATACTTCTAATGGTGTGAAAATGGTATGTCTGACAATAAGCGATACCAGCGCAAATTGCAGCAGCACGTATTGCGATTCATTACTTATAACTAACGTAACCAATTCAACAATCTGCAATCCATCAGTAGTGTATACGCTTTCAAAAGATAGCACAACTGCTTTAACATGGAATGCATATCCAACTTATCCGTCGAATATTACAGGTGCAACATGGACATGGGGTGACGGTAGTTCAAGCACTGGTCTCTATCCAAGCCATACGTACTCAGCAGCAGGAACTTATTCAACATGTGTAACAGTAAGCGTTTCCTGCGGAACCATCACCGCAACCTATTGTTATGTAGCGGCGATCTGGAAAGGATCTGATAATAACGACATGATTCAGGTGAATGTAAAATCGTCATCGCCTACTGGCTTGAAAAACAATACCAGATCCGAAGGCTGGATCAATATCTATCCCAATCCATCTAACGGAGAATTCACACTTGATTTGAACAACGGTGAAAAACAAAACATAGTAACCATCTATAACATGATGGGAGAAAAGGTTTTCGAAAAACAGTTAGCTTCAAACGGTAAACAATCAGTTAACGTGAGTCACTTAGCAAACGGTACTTATTTTGTGAACGTGAACTCAGGCAACGCTTCCCTGCACAAAAAGATCACTATCCAAAAGTAAGAGTTAACGCTTACTCATGAAGAAGAGCCGCGACAGTGTGTACGCGGCTCTTTTTTATTTTCCACCCGTGGAGAGCGCTGATGAGAAAGATGACTGTGTTCAATTATGATTTATGATCTGGGTACAAAATCATCGGCGCGCTCATCATCATAACCCGTATCATCTACGTTCTGATCTATCTATGTAACTTTATACTTACAGAATTATAATCTGTATACAATCATCAGTGCCCATCATAAAATTCACAGTAACCGTTTCTCCCGGGGGAACATCAAACCTGCTCCAGATGGGAAACGGCAGTACTGGTGGCCGCGGGACATTTGTAATAGGGCTAGGTATTAACGTTGGAAATCCCTGTCTTAAAATAGAACTTATTAAAATAGTAGCGCAGTGTGTCAGTAATAACTACTGGAGGTGAGGAAGTTTGGGTTTAGGCTTTTGAACCTAAACTGAATAAGGCTGAAATCGTGAGGATAATAACATACGCATTTTTCATGGGTTTTAGTTTTACATAATCTAAGATAGTAAAATTTGCTACTTAAACAAGTTCAAAACTCCCACGCGTTTCTAAACCGCACAAATTAACAAAGAAAAAACCCACCCCGAATCCCGATGCTTCGGGACGGGATGGGTTCCATTTTCTTAATCTTAAAAATTAGTCTTGCTTCAAAACTTTAGTGTGTACTGAAGTTTTGTGCGTGCTGTTGTTAATTCTCACAAAATAAGTTCCGGCAGGCTGTCCGTCAAGATTAATGGTGGCGGCATAACCGCTTACATTCTGCGTCGAAATAAGTCGTCCGGTTAAATCGTAAACCATGATGGTATTTTTACCCGATAAGCCACTGATAACCGACTTGTTGTTTACAGCAGGGTTAGGATACACTCTTACATTTTCAAATCCTGCAACCTCATTTATACCCTCTGCATCATCATTACAGAATTTGAGACAGATTTTGAAATCTTCATCATAAATGTACATAGGTACACGGCCATATATACTCATTGGACGCAAACGTGCTCTGAACTGGTTAGCATTGTAACAGAAATAAGGTGGATCAAGAGTACTTGGTCTGTCGGTAACAAAAGATACAGTTCCTGTATTTACATATGGTAAAAACACGCGTTCAGGTTCTCCCTTTAAGTCGTAGGCCTCAAATCTCCAGGTAATTGCGGAGTCCGCAGAAAATCCGTTTCCTGCGATGGGTTGTGCCTGGAAAGTTCCGGTCAATGCCCATTTCAGGTAAAAATGATTCAGGTTATACATCCTGTGCTCATAAAACTTGGAAGAGGTGTTTGTGAATGTAAACACTGTACGCGTACAGGCTGTGTCCACCTGACTTACGCTATCCGTTGCCAGGTATACATACTGAGAAGGAATTTGCTGGCTTGCCTGGATTGAATACTGTACACGCGGAGCAACCATCCACTCGTAGTCAGTTCCATTTCCAAAACCTGGCATCCAACTGAAGGTTGGAGTAAACTGGAAGTTACGGGTTGAATAAAATTGTCCCAGGAACCTTACATAGCCGTATCCACCGTCACTACACTGGTTTGTTCCAGTAGCAGCAGAGGCTGTTGGCGTTAATCCTGCTGTTCTCATCAAACGTACAGAGTCACCGCTGGTAGTTGATGTATTTCTGAACAACACGGCATAGTCATTTTTCATCAGGCGTGGATTTGCGAAATTACCTCCAACAAGATTCATGGAGTAACTTTGAGCCACGCCAAGAGTAACGATTACCGAATCTAAAGCCGGTAACACAGGCATTCCCGAAGAATTTAAATTACAGATATACAGACCTACTTTAATAGTTGCCGAAGTAGATTCAAATGTATTCACAGGTCCTTTACGAACAAAAGCTTCCAGACCTGTTACGTATACCGAGTCTCCCGCAGGAACTTCAAATTTTGATCCAACGTGGGTAACAGCAGTACCGGTAGCTGAAGGACACTTATAATACGGATACTGGTTTATGTTGCTGATCCCTGTTTTAAAATAAAATTTATTAAAATAATAGTGCAGGGTATCAGTTACAACTGTTGGCGTTGAAGCCGTTTTTTGCTCCTGCGCTGTTGCCCCGAAGTACATTGTTAGTAAGGCAGTACTTAATAAAAGTAGTTTTCTCATCATGTTTAGTTTTATAAAGATTAAGATTACCAAATATATTAAAAATATCGTCTTTTATGCCATATACCTTAGCTTTTTATTAAAAACCGGGTCTTTATAAAACGTTACGGATTTTTACCTGCTAAAAACCGCCCTTTTCGTTAAAACCAAAC
>JAEUTM010000426.1 GCA_016788025.1 Bacteroidia bacterium | reverse complement strand
GGCTGTAACCGGCGAAGCGGCGATGGTTGCCGCAGAAATGCCAAATAAAGACGCAACCGGTGTTACACAAACACCCACACAGGCACCACCTTTACAGCATGCAAATAAGATGGGAACAGCTGCAGTTACACCGCCTGTTATTGAGGTCCAGATAGATTTTATTTTCATACAATAATTTTGACTCTATTTAATTTAAGACGGATCTTTTCAAAAATGATGCGTAGATTATTTTTGACTCTCCTTATAATATCTGTTTCTGATCCAAAATGCGGCGTTCACTAATAGTATCAAAGCAGGAACTTCCACCAAAGGACCAATAACCCCTACGAATGCCTGATCACTGCTAATTCCAAAAACTCCTATAGCCACTGCTATAGCCAGCTCAAAGTTGTTCCCTGCGGCGGTAAACGCAATGGAAGTGCTTTTGGAATAATCTGCTCCCATTTTCTTACCGATAAGGAAGCTGATAAAAAACATAATCGCAAAGTACATTACAAGAGGAATGGCAATTCTCAACACATCAAACGGAATTTGCACGATCAACTCTCCCTTTAAGCTAAACATAACGATAATGGTAAATAGCAAAGCGATAAGGGTAATCGGTGAAACAGAGGGAATAAATTTATTTTCATACCAGTTCTGTCCTTTCAATTTTACCAGCACCAGACGTGAAATTAATCCTCCCAGGAAAGGTAAGCCCAGGTAAACCCCCACACTCTTTGCAATTTCGCTCATGGTGATATTCACTTCCAAACCTTTCATTCCTATTAAAGGAGGTAGTACGGTAATAAAAAAGTAAGCATAAACGCTGTACAACAGCACCTGGAATATGCTGTTCAGGGCGATTAAGCCCGCAGCATATTCGCGATCACCCTCTGCAAGCTCGTTCCACACCACCACCATTGCAATGCAACGGGCAAGTCCAATTAGGATAAGTCCTACCATATAATCAGGGTACTTGTGCAGGAATAAAACAGCCAGTACAAACATTAATAGCGGACCGATGATCCAGTTTAAAAACAAAGAAGCACCCAACACTTTTATGTTCCGAAATACTTCACCCATTTTTTCATATTTCACTTTTGCCAATGGCGGGTACATCATTAATATTAATCCAATTGCCAAAGGGATGTTAGTTGTGCCATTCGAAAAGGAATTGATAAATTCAGAAGAGGAAGGGAAAAAATTACCGACAGCAATGCCAAATGCCATCGCTAAAAAAATCCATAGGGTCAGGTACCTGTCGAGGAAACCTAATTTTTTTCGTTCTGCTGCAGGGACGCAATCGTTGGCTGTCATTTACTGCTCATTTTAGTTTTGAAAAAACATAAAGAGTTTCGATTGCAATCTGCGCGCAACGTTCATCGTATTTTGCGTCTTGCAGCGGCGTATTGTCAAAAGCTTTAGGATCGTCGTAAGTAGTACCAATTCTTAACTCCACTCCTGGGATAAACGGACAGTTTTCCTCTGCATCGCTGCAAGTCATGATGGCCGCAAAATCTTTTTGAGGATTTTTAGGATCGTTATACACTTTCGAAAAGCACTCTATCGGTGGCAATGTATCATCAAAATGCACATGGTAAACACTGTTCTTATCGAAGTTGATGGGTTTGATCTTAAATCCTGCACGAATAAGGGCATTAATAGCGTTGCTGTTAAATGCTGTGACTTCAGTGCCGCCGGAATATGTATTTATATTTGAAACAGCGTAATAATCGGCCGCAACTCTAGCCCATACTTGCCCGAAGTGACTGCGTCGGGAATTATGCGTACAAATGTAAACCAGGTTTACCGGCTGGTTAATTAACTTTTTGTTTTCGATATATTGTGATATCCTTTCCAGCAGCGCTTTTCTTTCTTCAGGTATTTCGTCGAACTGGCCTTTCAGCGCATCGCAATAGCTTTTAATACTCGGGTACATATCTGTCTGAGTTTGATTAACAACAGTTGCCTCCGGGGGTACAACAACTTTGTTTTGAATTAGGATTAAGATCAGCCAACTTTAGTTTTTGTTTTTCTATTGGTATTCCACATTTATCCGGTGCAAGACAATCCGTTTGTTTACTCGTCAGCAGAAAATTTTCACCGTCATAACCAAGACCATATTTCTCTATTGTAACTCCTTGATATTCCACCTCTACTTCGAGATCTTCTATTCCCAGCGTTTTCTCAGAGAGATTGATAATATTCTTTAGTTTCTGTGGTTTTAAACGATGTTCGAAGTCATTCGCTTCCCACAACTGAAAATTGATGATACGTTCTTTACGAACCGTTCCTCCGCAATCGATAAAGTGTTTATCGATAACACCAATTTCGGTTACATGAAAGTGCTCCGGAACAAAATTTCCATTAGGCAATTTAAAATTTACAGAGTTAGCTGTTTGAAGATGTTGTTTTATTTCTGATAGTTTCATTTTATCGTTATTTACCGATTGTTTTTAATTATTTAACAGCACTTACTTTTATTTACATAGGATACAAAAAATGAATCCAGATAATTTTTAACATTCTCCCATTCTTTCTCATCAATACAGTAACACACTTTTGCTCCCTCAATGTCTCCTTTGATCAGACCAACTTCCTTTAATTCTTTCAAATGCTGTGATACCGTGCTTTGCGAGAGTGGCAACTCATCTACAATATCGCCGCACATACAAGCCTGCTTTTTAATCAGCACTTCCAGGATGGCTATACGCGCCGGGTGACCCAGGGCTTTCATATACCTGGCAATCTTATTTTGCTTTACCGTGAATTCTTCTGCTTTTGTTGTACCCATAATATATCGCAATATTACGATTATATTCTTGATTGTCCAAATTTCACCCGAATTCGTTAATATAAGTGAAGAGCAATAAACGATCTGGTTGATTTATTAGGTTAATGTTTGATTGGCAAAGACTGGCACATTTTAGCTCCGCACAGTTATAATCTCAATTTGAAATCGTGAACCCTAATTTACTTCTAGTTAATGAAACAATTCACACTCAAAAACTTGCATCGTGTTTTTATATTTGACCGTTGACTAATTCGCCAATATGTAGAAAATATCAACACATTTTTATCTATGAACTCTGATACCGCAAGATTAAGTGTGTGATTCTCCGCGAGATAAAATAACAAAGAAAAACGGCATGTTCTTAGTGACAAAGAAGGTAAATCAAAAAAACGTAAACATGAAAAAAACAACTCTATTGGCTTTATGCCTCGGCTTTGTCTTAGCCTCTTCAAATTCGTCAGCAGAAATCCCTAAGGTTTTAATTGCAGACATTGTATTACCAGGTGATGGTCGTCAGGTGATTAAACACGAAGAGTTACCGGAAGCAATAAAAAAAATACTGGCCACTGATGCTTACAAAGGATGGAATCTAAAGGAAGCGGCCCTGATCACGCCAGCTCCGGCACAAACACCGGCACCGGCTGCATCGCCGGCACCAGCTACTTCGGCAGCGTCAACAACTTCGGCGGTTTCAACTACTTCAGTGGCGCCAACCGGCACTGCAGCTGCAAAGCCTGCCGCAGCACCTCAGCCTGCAGCGGCCCCTACACAAAATGCGGGACCTTATTATGAACTTACCTTGACAAAAGACAAGGAAACTAAAATCGTTAAATTCCAAAAAGACGGATCTTTAGCGAAATAAAATTTACATTGCCAAACACAAAGGGGCCGGGTTGACCGGCTCTTTTTTTTAGGTTATTTTTACGCAAATAGAAGCACTGTTCGCATGGGAAATATCTTGCTTGTTGAAGATGACATTGCATTTGTGCAGTTAATAGACAACTTTCTCAGGAGAAAAGGATACACTGTCATCACCAAAATGAAACTCAGTGATGCAATTGCTGAGGCTCAAAACACACCATTTGACCTGGTTTTACTGGATTACCATTTACCTGACGGTAACGCCTTTGACCTGATTGCAAAATTCAGAGAAAAAGGTTTAAAAATCCCTATCATTATCATGACAGGTTTCAATGATGTGAGAACGGCCGTCAAAGCCATTCACTCTGGTGTTCTGAATTATATTACAAAGCCAATCAATCCCGAAGAATTACTATTATTGGTAAGCCAGGCATTGTCCCCACCATTACATTCTGCAAACATTTCATCTATTCAAAAGGATTACGTGAAGGGTAAGGCCAACGCCTCCAGGATGCTTAACAAACATACTGAACTTGTAGCATCTACTGACATGGCTGTTATGATAGTTGGTGAAAGCGGAACCGGAAAAGAGAATATTGCGCGAACCATCCATGTAAACAGCAAGCGAGCAAGTGGCCCCTTTGTAGCTATAGACTGTGGCGCACTTTATGACGATCTGGCCCTTAGTGAGCTCTTCGGTCACGTGAAAGGAGCTTTTACGGGAGCAGTACATGACAAAAAAGGAAGTTTTGAATTAGCAAATGGCGGCACTCTATTCCTTGATGAAGTTGGAAACCTGAGTTACAACATCCAGGTAAAATTGCTACGTGCACTACAGGAATATGAGATCCAACCATTAGGGTCTAATAAAATTATTAAGGTAAATGTGCGGATTATAACGGCTACAAACACCGATCTGAAAATGGCGGTAAAAAACGGTAATTTTCGGGAAGACTTGTATCATCGTTTGAACGAGTTTGGAATTTCTGTTCCGCCCTTAAGAGAAAGAGGTGAAGATCTGGAACTATTCTGCGAGTATTTTCTAAAATTATCGGTTGCAGAATTGGGCAAAAAAGTAACAGGTATTTCAACGGAAGTAATGGACCTTTTTAAACGTTACGATTGGCCTGGAAATTTGCGAGAGCTGAAAAACATTATTAAACGTGCCGTCCTTCTGAGTACCTCGCAATTTATTGGTTTGGGAGATATCCCGCATGAAATGCAACACTCTCCTGATTTTACTCCGAAACAGTCTGGTAATGATCTCAAGCTTATGAATGAAACAAATGAAAAGGAATTAATTATCAAAACCCTCAATAAAGTAAAGAACAATAAAAGCAAAGCTGCTTCTTTACTTAACATTGACCGGAAAACACTTTATATTAAACTCGCTAAATATTGCATTGAGGTTTGATTTAGATTAAATCGAACGCTTTCATCTTATCTAAAGCACTCACTACCGAATCCTTTAAACCATAGTACTCGCTAATGGTAAGTTTACAAATCTTGTTTTTCTTTATGCAGCTTTCAGCAAATAAGATTTCTTTAGCCGGCACGTTTAGTCCCATTTGAGCAAGTTTTGAATATAAACGATGGCATGAGAATGAAATGCCGTCGAGATCATTTTTTTTCAGTGCGCATTCCAATTCTTCCAGGTCAATCAAAATCTGCTCAGAAAATATTTCAAACGTTTTATCATAAAGTTCTTTGTCATCACCAATTATGTTAGCCAAGCCGCCAGGACTTTCATGCTTAGTGGAAAGTTGGGTTATTGTAGGCGTAATATGTGATTTAGTAACGTGCTTAAGCAGATCTGTTTCCACAAATGGCTTTACCAATATTCCATCGAATCCCGCGAACAGGATAGAGGCCCTTTCATCAGGAAAAGCATAAGCCGTCATCGCAATAAACTTTACATGTGAATTCATCTTGTTTTTTAAACATCTCAGCACTTCCACTCCGTTGATTTCCGGCATTCGCATATCAATTAAAACCAGATCAATTAAGTATTCATCTGCTTTTTTAAGAATATCAGGTAATGAATATGCAAATGTGTGATTAATATGATGTCTTTGAAAAATGACGGAACAAAGTTCCCGAACACAGACATCGTCGTCAATAACCAAAACACATTTATAAAAATCTTCTTTGGAAACGGCGATCGGGTAAGTGGCTTTCTGTCTGACCTCATCAGCAACTTCATACGTTAAATGAACTGTGAAACACGAGCCCTTTCCGATTTCACTATCAACACTCAACAAACCGTTCTGTAGTTCAACTAATTCCTTTACGATGCTCAGACCTAAACCCGACCCTCCATATTTTTTCTGAACCCTGGCATTAGCCTGCTCGAAATGATTAAAAACTCTGCCTATCTCCTCATTTGTCATCCCAATCCCTGTATCCTTTATTTCGAATGAAACGGTTATATTTTTTCCTTCTTCCCACAACGTTTTTACCCATAACGACACCATGCCCGATTCTGTAAATTTAACAGCGTTACTAAGTAGGTTGTAGAGAATTTGCTTTAACCGAAATGAATCGCCTAAGACTAATTGATTGTGATGCACTAAGCAATGAAAA
>JAEUTM010000411.1 GCA_016788025.1 Bacteroidia bacterium | reverse complement strand
TTCGCTCGCTTAGGTTTTTTCAAGAGACATCATGGCCCATTCTCCATCATGATGGCTGGCCAGGAAAATAAAACCCTGCATAGCCGACACTTGTTTTAGTTCCTCGACATCCGTGGTGAAAAAACCACTTAAAAATAGTTTCCCGCCCTTGTTCATTTTTTTGGAATACTCCGGTATCTGTTTTTTGAGAATATTTTTGTTGATGTTTGCGAGGATAACATCAAAGTCCTTCAAAGATTCGAGAAGATCTACATCGCCCTTCTTAATAACGATATTCGGAAAACCGTTTGAGGAGCAATTCTCAATTGAATTTTCAACGCTCCACTCATCAATATCAATTCCAACAACATTTCCTGCGCCCAGCATCTTGGCAAGAATGGCCAAAACACCTGTGCCGCACCCCATGTCGAGCACTGCTTTATTTTTCAGATCGAGCTCACACATTTGTTTACACATTAAACGCGTCGTTTGATGATGCCCTGTGCCAAAACTCATTTTCGGCATAATAACAATCTCATATTTTACTGAGTTGTTCTTTGGGTGAAAGGGAGCCCTTATGCAAAGCAGATGGTCTAAGACAACGGGTTCGAAGTTTTTTTCCCACTCCGCGTTCCAATTTGAATTTTCAATCTTCTCCACAGAATAACTGTAAGTAAAATCATCGAATTCAAACTCCGAGAGATTTACCTGTTTTGCATCTTCCTCTTTTATGTAAGCAATAAACCCTGTCTCTGTCTGATCAAAGCTCTCGAATCCCTGGTCAGCAATCATGGCTATCAAAATTTCGGAACCAGGCTGCGGAGGATTAACGGCAAATGTATACGACAGGTAACTCATGAAAAGGATTTCATTATGATGCAAAAATCTTCGGCTTTTAGGCTTGCTCCGCCAATCAAACCACCGTCAACATCAGGGCATGCAAAAAGATCTCTTGCGTTTTGTGCATTGCAGCTTCCGCCATATAGTATCGGCATTTGATCAGCAATTTCTTTCGAGAAAATTCCGGTTAGTGTTTTCCTGATAAACGCATGCATTTCCTGTGCCTGTTCAGGTGTTGCTGTTTCACCCGTTCCAATAGCCCATACGGGTTCGTAAGCTAATACCAGATTCAAAATCTCCTCTTTAGGGAATGAAGTCAAAACTTCTTCCAGTTGCAATTTAACGGTTTCGAAATGTTTGTTGCTTTTACGCTCTGAGAGCTGCTCACCGAAACAAAATATAATTTTCAGGTTATTCTGAAGTGCTATTTTAATCTTGCTTATGAGTTGAGCACTTGTTTCGGAAAAGTAAGTTCTCCTTTCGCTATGTCCTACCAACACATACTCACAGCCAACTGAGCGCAACATAGAAGCTGCTGTTTCGCCAGTATAAGCGCCTTTTTCATGCTCGCTGCAGTTTTGCCCCCCAATAGCCAGGCTCTTTTCGTCTTTTGTAACTTCGTTTAAAGCCGACAAAAAGGTAAAAGGCGGAAAAATGATCTTTTCCACTCCGGTGATACTTTTGGAATTATCCCGAATGGCAGAGGCAAGGCTTAAGGCCTCGTGAAGATCGGTATTCATTTTCCAGTTACCAGCTACAATTTTCCTTCTGTTCATGTTCTTTCTATTTAACGCGTACGCGGGGATCAAGCACCCCGTAAATTATATCCACAATTATATTAATCAATACAAATATAGAAGCAAAAATGAGGGTTGCACCCATCACCACGGGAAGATCATTATTATTCAAAGCTTCCACAACTTCATTTCCAATACCCTTCCAGCTAAAGATTTTTTCCACGAAAACAGCGCCGGCCATCAGACTTGCAAACCATCCCGAAATAGCCGTCACAACGGGATTCAACGCGTTTTTTAATGCATGTTTAAACACAACCCTTCTAAATGACAATCCCTTGGCCTTTGCCGTGCGGATGTAATCCTGGGAAAGTACATCCAACAAGGAACTTCTTGTAAGCTGAATCACAATACTAAGTGGACGCATCCCCAGAGTAATGGCAGGCAATATCAAATTTTTAAGTTTCAGTGTTTCTCCGTTCCAAACATCTATTTCATATAGGCTGCCCGAAGGACTCAGCCCCGTGTAAGAAGCAAGAATATAACCAAATAACCATGCTACGATTAATCCAACAAGGAAAGACGGAGCACTCATTCCAAACGTGGTGGCAAGCACAAAAATGGTCCTGTCAAGCCAGGAATTTTTTTTGATTGCTGTAACGATGCCAAGCAAAATACCGATAACTGACGCGATTAAAATAGCGGAAAATGCCAAAACAGCTGTTTCGGGGAGCGTTTCGCTAATTACATCCGCCACGTTTCGTTTGGTTATATAACTTCTCCGCAGGTATGGAAGTTTTAATACAAGACTATGGCTTGTTCCAAGCTTAAACAATGGGAGCCATTCGTATTTTTGTGGATTCAAGTACCAGAAATTCTGGTGATC
>JAEUTM010000388.1 GCA_016788025.1 Bacteroidia bacterium | reverse complement strand
CCATAAATTTCCCCACGGAATAGTCCTTTGCTCCCAGCCACATGTAGGGTTGATCAGAATCGATAACCTTAGTACTGAATTCATTGAATACTGCAATTCGGACGCTCAGAACTGCTAAAAGAAAAACAATGAAAACAACATTCCAAAGTCTGTATAGCTGCGGACCATCTACAGAATGATTTTCTTTAAAACTAATCATTTAAAATACTGGTTCAAAATAGCAGCCAGGCGAAAACCTGCCTTCACTAATTGAAACTCCACCACTTTTATGTTTGCGTCAACATACTTCTGATCGAGGCGATTTCCCGTAAATTTATATACTTCCGGAAGAAGTGCCCTGGACTCGTTAAGCCAGCCTACAACATTCACCTTCTCCATTTCTGCACGTTTCTTATCGGTAATTTTCATGCTAACCAAAACTTTCGCGCAATACCACATATCCATACGTTTCTCGGACACGAGTTCGCTGTCCCACACCTTGTGGAGATTTGTTTCTTTCTGAATCATGTACAACCTGATGTCGTTACCACCGTGATCCTCGGCATATCCGCAATGAAGCGGCTGATGGATATCAGCAATCAGATGGAATAATATTTTTAAGGTTTCCGCTATTATTTCGGGAGACTGGTACGTGCGATACTGGATCATTCTTAAACAATACTCCAGTTTATTCACCACATCGGGATCTTTGGAAGGCACATAGGTTTTGTCCTTTGGGATATTGATATAGTGCCAGGTCTTCATATATTCCATTTTCGGATCAGACTGAACTTCGTCCATCCATAAAGCGGCTTCTTCCCAGGTAGTTCCTTTTAAATAATAGTTAACGGTTTCAACCACGCTTTGATCCAATTGACTCCTGGCTATCTGCATAACGAGTCGGTGGCCCTGTGGTCCCCATGAGAACATCGGACCCGGAAAAAACACAAGTGACGTAACAAAGAGGATTATAATGCGCTTCATATGATAAATGTAAAAATTATTCCCAATGTCATTCTTTTATTAAATCAACCCAGTTATGTGGAAAACATAGCCAGTGCTAAATCTAATATGCCAACGGAAAAGTTATTGCTAAATTTAAGATACCAAACATCTACCCATGAAACTAATTACCCTACTTGGCTTTATTTTTTTCTACAACGCCGTTTACGCCGGAAATGAATCTCCTACTCAAAAACAATCTTTTTATTTCAAAGAAAATAAAGGTCAGGTATCCGATCAATTTCATAATCCACGTCCCGACGTTCTATTTTATGGACGCGCGGGAGAACTGGATTTTCATTTTAGAAAAAATGGTATTTCTTATCAGCTTCAAAAGGTTGATTCCTGGAAAAGCATGGAATCTAAAGTAAATCTTCATCCTATTAATTGGCAAGAGACGGATTCGGTGCCTGATCTCATAAGCTTTTACAGGATAGATGTCAACTGGTTAAACGCAGATAATTTCGCGTCTGTTGTTAAAACAGGAGCTTCCTCTGATTTCGAAAATTATTATTCTGAATGCGCTCCATTCGGAGTTTTGAATATCCGGAGTTTTGAAAAAATAACGTATAACAACATTTATCCGGGGATAGATCTTGAATGGCTTGAAAAAGACGGGCAGTTAAAATACAATTACCATATTGCTGCCGGATCCGACTATAAGCAAATTCAACTTGAATACAAAGGCGCTGATGAAATGAGTGTTAATTTAAACGGGGACCTTTTAGTTAAAACTCCCTTTGGAGAAATTATCGAACGCAGACCGGTTGTCTTCCAGGGGAACAAACAATTAAGATCCAGGTGGGAGTTAAACGGAAATATTGTGTCTTTTGAAATAGAGGGTCTCGACAAATCACTGCCTTTCACAATAGATCCAATTATACGTTTGTTTGGTAGTTTATATGGAGGACTTTATCGGGATGTCGGAATGATCGTGACGGATAATGTCGGAAATTTTTATTTGTTCGGTGAAACCAGTTCGTCTGGAAATATTGCCACAAGCGGGAGCTATCAATCGTCTTACGCTGGAGGAAGCACCTGGGGTGATGCCTTCGTAGCTAAGTTTGACATATTAGGTGTAAGGCAATGGGCCACCTATTACGGAGGAGCTCAAAGTGATTTTGCCAACTGGTGCACACTAGATAACAGCGGAAATATTTATATGGTTGGTGGTACCTCATCCACCAACTCTGCAGTAATGGCAACTGCCGGCTCTCACCAGTCCGTATCCCCTGGCCCGGCAGGAACCAGCATGGGAACCAATGATGCATTTCTTGCAAAATTTAATTCTTCCGGGCAAAGGGTATGGGGCAGTTATTATGGAGGAACCGACCCCGATTGGGCATATTCCGTAGATGTAGATCCTATTTCAGGGGATTTTGTGGTGACTGGATGCTCATACTCTTCCAATGGAATTGCGACGAGCGGATGTCATCAGTCGGCACTTTCCGGAACAAACAGTGCCGATGGATTTATTGCGCGTTTTACTTCTGGTGGAAGTCGCATCTGGGGAACCTACTACGGCGGGAGTTCTGGATCGCAGGAGGATTTTGGCTGGTGCAGTTTTACTTCAAATGGTGAAATATATATAGTAGGTAACTCAGCATCTACAAATAACATATCTACGCCTGGTTCTTACCAACCTGTCATTGGTGGTTCAACGGACGCTGTTCTTGCTAAATTCACCGGTACGGGTTCCTTACTTTGGGCAACTTATTATGGGAGCTCATCCAATGACATATTCGCCGTTGGAACAATTGATCCTTCCGATAACGTTTATATTTATGGAGTAACTAATTCCACTTTAGCCAGCATCTATACAACTCCTGGCGCACATCAGCCTACATATGGTGGAGGGCCGCGGGACTGTTACCTTGCAAAGTTTGATCCTTCCGGAAACCGCATATGGGGGACATATTATGGTGGTGCAGGAAATGAAGATATAGGAATCCCGACCGTTAGCAGCTCGGGAGACATTTATTTATGTGGCATCACAACAGTAAACAGTGCTGTGGGAACAGCAATTGCTACCCCTTGTGCGTATCAAAATAATTATGGTGGAGGAGGGACCGATGGCTTTTTTGCGAAATTCAATTCTTCGGGTGTTCGTATGTGGGGAACGCTTTATGGAGGTGGAGCGGCCGATGCACTATATACGGCATCAATTGATTTTCACGGTAGTCTTTATGTCTGCGGGCAAACGAGCTCTTTTGTTTCCGCAACTGCCTTCACTACCACTGGTGCTCATCAAACGGCATTCGGAGGAGTTCCTTACGACGTTTTCTTTGCTAAATTTGATGGCTGCGCTCCACTGAGTCCTGCTAATAACACACCTCAACACCAGCTTCACATCTGCACCGGAAAAACAGCAACACTAAGCACCGATTGTGGCAGCTGGTACGCAGATTCGCTTAGCACAATAGCATTAGGAACCGGATCTGTCTTCACAACCGGACCTCTAACCAACGATACTACATTTTACATTGAGGAAACGTCATGCGGATTTAGTATTGGCAGAACACCCGTACACCTCACCGTTACGCCTCTTCCAAACATTACGATTCAAACCAGTAACACTACAGTGTGTATCGCTGAAAATGTAAATTTAATTGCTTCGGGTGCCAGTACTTACACATGGCAGGGATTAAATCCCGGCGCGGCCGACTCCATTAATCCTGTTCAGGTTTGGGTAATTATACCTGTATCGTATACGGTAACAGGAACGGATGTGTATGGTTGTAAAAATACAGCGAGCATAAACATCGTTCCGGAAATTTGTATCGGGATAGAAGAACAAAAAAAGCTTTCAGTCTTTTCTCTCGCACCAAATCCTAACAATGGAGTTATTAGGATTAAATCCTCCGATAAAATATACCTTGAACTAAGTAATCAGCTGGGAGAGAAAATAAGAACGATACGAATTGAGGCCGGAGAAAGTGAACTGAACTTATCAGACTTGAATATTGGGATATATTTCCTAACTGAGACAAATACGGGGCAGAGCAGTAAAATAGTGGTAACACGTTGAAAAGTACAAACCAAAAACAGTTTTGTCTTATCCCTCGCTATTATTTTGAACTAATTTTATGATAAATAGTAAGTCATGAAAAGAGTTTTTATTTTATGTGCATTGTTCACTTCTCTTGCTTCATGTTTTTCTCAAAACACATGGGCTCCACTAAATTCAGGAACCAACAGGAATCTAAAGGATCTCTGTTTTCCAGGTGATCTCATTGGCTATGTGGTTGGAGAAAAGGGAGCCATTCTTAAAACCTCAAATGCAGGTCAAACCTGGATTTCACAATTCAGTGACAGTACGGTCGATTTTATATCGGTTCATTTTCCAAGTCCGAATATCGGTTATGCCATTTCCGGCAACAAAGTTTATGGCACGAAGAATGGGGGAAACCTCTGGCACCTGATCTATACAGATTCACTTCCTTATTTTAATACCGTTCGGTTTGTGAATGACAGTGTTGGATTTATTGGAACAGTATTTTACATTTTAAAAACAAGTGATTACGGACAACATTGGTCAATTGTTGAAACACCTGGCAATTCTATCAACAGCATATCTTTTCCTTCTCCATCGGTGGGATACTTTGCGGGCGGTCCTGATTTCCAGGGAAAGATATACAAAACAACTAACCTGGGGCAAAGTTTTACTTCATATACACTTGGCATGCAGAGCATCAAGGAAAGAATCTATTTTATAAACGATTCTGTGGGATACATCACAGGCTGGTACGGAAGTGCTATGGCAAAAACGACAGATGGCGGTGAGCACTGGACAACTATTAACCCTGCTAACGATCCGCAGGGATGGGATGTCTATTTCAGTGACGAGTCTAATGGCCTTTACGTAAATAATACCGGTGGCCTTTCAAGAATCTTCAGCAGCGCGGACGGAGGAATGAATTGGACCTTAGATATCAGCCTTCCAAATTACAGCGTCAGAAAATTCGTCTTTACATCGCTGCAAAAAGGATTTGCAGTTGGAAATAACGGAAGCATTTATTCTACACAACTTTTAAGTGGGTTGACGGAGGAAGATTTATCACTGACAACAATTGTATACCCTAATCCAACCAACAACAATATTGTTATTTCCTGCGCCAAACCAGCAAAATTTATTCTCTTCAACGAACTTGGTCAGATTGCAAAACAATTTAAATCAGAAAATACGGGACCTGTTGAAATGAGCTTGAATGATCTCACACCAGGAGTGTATTTCCTTAAAAATGAATCAGACCGAAAACATACCACACATAAAATAGTGGTATCAAAATAGGTCGGCTTCTCCTCTTTTATTTCCTTACTTTTACCTCTCCGAATGGAAAAAATTCTTTTCATAGGTAAAGTTTGGCCCGAGCCAGCATCCTCCGCTGCTGGAACACGCATGATGCAGCTTATTGAACTTTTTCAAAGTCAAAACTTTGAAATTGTGTTTGCTTCTGCAAGCAGCCAGAGCGAATTTAGCGAAGACCTCCACGCGCTGAATGTCGCAACCGCTTCCATCGAATTAAACAGTAGCAGTTTTGATGCCTTTATTTCAAAGCTAAATCCAAAGGCTGTTGTTTTCGACCGTTTTACAAGTGAAGAACAGTTTGGCTGGAGAGTCGCACAACACTGTCCGGATGCGATGAGAATACTGGATACTGAAGATCTACATAGTCTTCGGGCTGCAAGGCATCAGGCCTTAAAAGAGAATCGGGAACTTAGGAATTCCGACCTTGTTAATGATATTGCAAAACGCGAAATGGCAAGCATCTATCGTTGTGATCTTTCTCTCATCATTTCCGAATTTGAAATGAATCTGTTGATTGATTTTTTTAAGATAGATCCTTCCATTCTCTGCTACCTGCCCTTTTTATTAGCTCCATTTTCACAAAAAAATTTCGAGGAGCTTCCATCTTTTAATAAACGCAAACACTTTATAAGTATCGGAAATTTTTTACATGAACCAAACTGGGATGCGGTTCGGTATTTAAAAAAAGACATCTGGCCGCTTATAAAAGAAAAATTACCGCAGGCGGAAATACATGTATATGGAGCTTATCCAACGCAAAAAGTATTTGAACTGGATAACAAAAAGGAAGGTTTTTTAATAAAAGGTCGTGTTAAGGATGTAAATATTGTGGTGAGGGAATCCAAAATTTTAATAGCGCCGCTTCGTTTTGGTGCGGGATTAAAAGGCAAACTTATTGACGCTATGTTGAACGGCACCCCAAGCGTAACTACAACTATTGGCCTCGAAGGAATGAACGGATCCCTTGAATGGCCGGGGGAAACTGGAAACGACCCCAAAACAATCTCAGAGGCTGCAATTCGTTTGTATTCAGACGAAGATTTGTGGAGCAAGGCTCAACAAAAAATTCCCCAGCTCATTAACCAACGCTTTTCAAGGGAAAAATTTCTAAGTCTATTTTTAGAGACTTTTGAAAAAACTCTATCTACTTTAACAGATCACCGAGAAAGAAATTTCACAGGAGCCATGCTGATGCATCATACTATTTCGGCTTCCCGTTATATGGCGCTTTGGATTGAAGAGAAAAACAAATCTTCCCACACAAACAAAACTATTTAAGCATTACTTCTCCCAGGCTTTCATAACTGGTATCAACCAACACCCGCTTCTTTAAAATTGTCACTCTATCGCACCAAAATTCATTGCGACTTTTAATCTCTTTCTGAGTCTCAGCAATTTTATTATAATCTTCTACTGGTATGGATCTGAGAATGGTTATGTGAGGTGTAAAATAAGTGGCTGGCATTTTAAACTCCCTCCTCAAAAGCCTGGCCATAATTTTGGGAGGGTCCGGATCTTTCAATTTCAAAACCACCGTTCTTTTGGAACCATCATGATTAAAAACGGTAGAACCGTCCAGCGACAGTCTGAAACTTCTGGCTGTTTTAAGAGCCGAAGCCACACTCTCCATAACCACCTGATCTGATTGATATGGCCTTCGGAATTTTACCAAAGAAAGATGTGGTCGGTTTTTTACATTTACCGACGAAAACCTAATATATTTCTCAAATTCCTTTTTCCAAAACTCTACTTCCTTTATCGTAACCTCATCAGGTGAGATCAATACAAAATACTCATGGATCTCATCCCCGAATAAACTCCCCTGCAGGTCCATAATACACCCTTTAAACTGTACTCAAGCCACATGAACATCATAACACTATGCCGCCTGCCTGTGCAGCATGCGACCACTTACAGGAAACTCTCTTTCAAACTGGCGCAAAGAAAAACGTATATAATCAAACACTTCTTTTAATTCAACCATCTTCGTTTCAAAAATAACTTTCTGACGAGGTGTAAACCTAGCCGCAAGATATTCATTGAATAACCAGCTTACGCCCTCGATAGTGTTAATCTGGGGTTCTACCTTTTTAAATGGTTTTAACAACTTTACCAACTCCCTCGAATAAGCCATAAATTGAACATAGGCATAAGCACCTCCATGAACATTTTCATAATTGATCTTTTCGATCATGCTCATATAACTTTCAATTTTTCGTCCTGTTTTCATATATATCGTTTTTTATGTTTCAAACTTGGGTGAAAAACCCCGGCCTTCCTTGCTGTTAGTGGGAATGACCGGGGATCTTTCGGGTATTAATTAATATCTTATACAAAACTACTATGCAAAATAGCTTTATCATGCTACGTTTTATAGTATTAACAAAAATAAAATGGAATGGTTTTAAAGGCTCAAAGCCTTATTTATTGAATGGAAGTCACCTTTTTCTGTTTGCCCGCCAGCATTTCTTCCGGAACAGACTTAACTATAATCTCCCTCAGCTGTTCGAGGATTTTTTTGCGTGGGAAATCCTTAATCACAACAAGACTAATTTCCCTTACTGGTTTCGGATTCGCAAATTCGCGAATATTTTTCTTTTGTCCCGCAGTTAACCTTAGTTCGGCGAGACGCGGTATGATCGTAATTCCATCGCTGTGATCCACCAGGTTTATAAGTGTCTCTATACTACCTGCTTCATAATTCAAACGCTCATAATCCTTTTTCTTTAGCTCACACAAATTAAAAACCTGGTTTCTTAAACAATGACCTTCCTCCAACAACCATAAATGGTTAATATCAATTTGTTTTGCCAACAGATATTTTTTCTTTGGCAGCTTTTCGGTTTTGGAAGCGTACACAAAAAACTCTTCGTAAAACAGGGGATGTTCATCCAGCCTGGGCTCAGCAGTGGGTGTAGCCAGAAGTCCGATGTCTACTTCTCCCCTTCCCAATCTTTCAATGATCTCATCCGTCACCATTTCCTTCACGTAAATCTTAAGCAGCGGATATTTCTCATGGAATGTTTTTAAAAACAGTGGTAATAAATAAGGCGCCAGTGTTGGAATAATTCCAATTCTTAATTCACCCGACATTTCGCCGCGAATTTCATTTGCATAACCTTTTAAATGCCCGGCCTCCGAGATCAGAACTTTAGCTCGCTTAATAATTTCCTCTCCCTCCCTCGTTGGCAGTACGGGTTGCTTGCTACGGTCAAATATTTTTACACCGAGTTCCTCCTCCAGCTTATTAATCATCATGCTCAGTGTTGGCTGTGTTACAAAACACTTTTCCGCCGCTTTTGCAAAATGCCGCTGTTCATTAACGGCAACAATATATTCAAGCTGTTGGAAATTCATATAGATAAAATCTATGTAAAGATAGAAAATATCAAATTGATATATCTATTTACTTTTCTCAATTTCGTTTAATAAAACTTAAGCCATGAAAAACGATAAAGACAAAAAGCGCAAATTAACCACCGCTTCGGGTAAGCCCTACGCCGAACATGAAAACACGCAAAGTGTGGGCCCCAGAGGTCCGCTGCTGTTACAGGATTTTATCCTGCACGAAAAAATGGCTCATTTTAACCGCGAACGTATTCCCGAACGTGTGGTTCACGCTAAAGGAACGGGTGTCTTTGGCACATTCAAAGTAACGCACGACATTTCAAAATACACCAAAGCAAAAATTTTTAATAAAATAGGCAAGGAAACAAAATTGTTTCTACGCTTCAGTACGGTTGGTGGTGAAAAAGGTAGCGCCGATACTGAACGCGACCCGCGCGGTTTCGCTATAAAATTCTATACTGAGGATGGCAACTGGGACCTGGTCGGAAATAACACGCCTATTTTTTTTATAAAGGATCCTAAAAAGTTCAGTGACTTTATTCATACGCAAAAACGTGATCCTCGCACCAATTGTAAAAGTCCAACCATGATGTGGGATTTCTGGAGCCTTAATCCTGAAAGTCTTCACCAGGTTATGTTCCTAATGAGTGATCGCGGCACACCATATAGCTACAGGCATCTTCACGGCTTCGGGAGTCATACTTTTTCGATGATTAATGCAAAAAACGAAAAAGTATGGGTGAAGTTTCATTTCAAAACGCAACAAGGCATTAAAAATTTTACCAATGACGAAGCAGTTGAAATGAAAGGAAAGGATCCTGACTTTGCGCAACGCGATATGGTGGAAGCTATTGATCGCAAGGAGTTTCCAAAATGGGACATGAAAATCCAGGTAATGACAGAAGAGCAGGCAAAAAAATGTCCTTTCAATCCTTTCGACCTCACCAAAACCTGGTCACAAAAAGAATACCCGCTGATCGATGTCGGCACCATGGAGTTGAATCAAATCCCTAAAAACTATTTTGCAGATGTCGAGCAGTCGGCATTTGCACCTGCTCATGTTGTGGATGGAATTGGTTATTCGCCAGACAAAATGCTGCAGGGACGACTTCTCTCATATCCAGATGCGCACCGTTATCGTTTAGGAGTAAACTACGAACAGCTTCCGGTGAACAAATGCCCTTATATGGTAAGCAATTATGAACGCGATGGTTCAATGGTAGTAAACGGTAATGGCGACGATAATCCAAACTATTATCCAAATAGTTTCGATGACATCTATGAAGACCATGCGTACAAAGAGCCTCCTATGAAACTGGATTCAAATGTGGCAGATTGGTTTGATCGTAATGGTGAAGGAGAAAATGATCATTATTCCCAACCAGGAATTTTCTACCGGGAAGTACTAAACGATTACGACAAGCATAATCTTGTTTCAAACATTGTTGGTGCCATGAGCGGAATCACCGGACCTAAAAAAGATCTTATTATCAATCGGCAGCTGTGCCATTTCTTTCGGGCTGACGTAAAACTTGGAATGGCTATCGCTAAAGGTTTAAATGTTGATGTGGATAAAGTAATGGCTGAGTTAAAACACGAAAAACACTAACTTTACCCAAAACCTAAACTAAAATATACACATGAAACGAAACGCTACTGCCAATTGGCAAGGAACCGGTAAAGAGGGAAAAGGAAATCTTACCACTCAAAGTACAGTTTTAAACAAAACACAATACTCATTTGCATCACGCTTCGAAAGCGGTGTAGGTACAAATCCAGAGGAACTCATTGCAGCTGCGCACTCAGGTTGTTTTAGTATGAAATTGAGTTTTGTGCTTACAGGCGCCGGTTTTCCACCTGCCAACATCGATACAAAATGTGAGATCACTCTCGATCCGGCAAAAGGAGAAGTTACAGAATCGCATTTAACGGTAAGCGCTAAAGTTCCAGGTATTTCCAAAGAGAAATTCGAAGAATGTGTCTTGGATGCAAAGAAAAATTGTCCCATCTCCAAACTTCTGAATACAAATATTACACACGAATCGAAGCTGGAAGCTTAATCTGAAATTTTTACTTGAAATTAAAAACCTCTACTTTCTGAGCAGAGGTTTTTTGTTTTTAGTTCTTAACGACTCGTAAAACCTTGCGTGTATTATCCGTGTGTATTCGCACAAAATAAATTCCGTTGTGATATGCCGCGAGATCAACAATGGTCTGGGTTTGAGTACTTGTCAGGACTTGTATGATCCTTCCACTTATGTCAGAAATTTCGATTTGTTTTGCCGAAGCGTCTTCCGAATCAATTCTGAATTGATCATTAAAAGGATTCGGATATAATTTATAACTATCATCGTCGGGATTCTCTATTAAACCCAGCCCACACACCATACCACTCATGGTAAATGGCAAATCCGAATGACATCCGTTCGCATCTGTAACGGTTGCAGTAAATGTTACAGCGTTGGTAAGTGTTACCACAACGGGGTTACCTGAAAGTACCATGCCTGTATTTGAAATCCATTGACAGCTACTGAAGTTTCCCGTGGCAGTTATTGTAGATGGCCTTCCATAACAAATTTGATATTGAACCGGGTCTGACGTGACTGTAAAACTTGGACTCGGATTAACAACGACTGTATATATGGCCTGTGAGCTGCAATTTCCGGTACTAAAGCCGGTAACTGTGTAAACTGTGGTTACCGTCGGTGACACAACTATATTCTGCGTATTTAATTGATTATAACTCCAAACATAACTTGCTGCACTTCCCGTTGCACTTAAATTAACAGACTCACCCACACAAATAGAGGGCTTTGAGCCATAAGCAAAAACTGTTGGGCTTGGGTACACCGTAAATATAACCGTGGCAGGAGAAGAACAGCCTGTTAGCGTACTGGTACCAAAAACCGTCAGGCCGGCTGATGCCAGCATGTTTAAAGTATAAACCGTGTTTGCAGAGGTACCTGTTCCAACACTGGTACTATAAGAATCCGCACCCGAAACAGTATAGGTTATCAGTTCGTTCATACAAACCGGATTATTGGAAACAGCTATGCTAACAGTTGGCGAATTATTTGACATGCCGCAAGGAATAGTTACACTAAGGTCATCAAAATAAAGATAAAAACTGTTGCCACTTCCAAGACCGGTCGCGCTAACAGCCATGTAATAATCTCCCGTGCTTGCAACAACAAAAGTATTTGAGAGACTTGAATAGGTTGGCAAAACTACATTTCCATTAATTGCTGCTATTTGCGAAAGCCCAACTGTAGACTGGTTTGGTCCAACCGACAGCTTAAGATTTGCCCAGCTTATTGAACTTCCACCACCACTCGTTTTGCAAAATACATTTGCTGAATAGGTAACTCCGGCATCTAAATGAATGAGCCCGGAATAAAAATGGTTTATCATGGAAGGAGTGTAATAAAAACCCGCCATTTTTGATCCGGACCCAGCTCCTCCGCTTGTAAAGGTCAGGCACGTGACGCTAGGATTATTTGCCGTCCAGCACATCGGCAGTTCATTTGTTTGAGTAATTCCTTCAAAACCCTCAAAATAGGGAACGGTGGTTGCGGTACTGCACTGCCCGCGAGCCCAATCAGGAAAAAGACATGACACGAAAATAATAAGAGTGTAGATTTTTTTCATGGGTAAAGGTTTAGATAAACTAAATTAAGAAAAAAAGCCAAAGCACCGATTGAATTAACAATTCGAACAGAAGAGGAATACCCGTTGAGGAACTACATTTGGTAAACCGCCCCGCCACAACTGTCGCGACGCGCACCGGTAACGGACGAGAGCGTATTTGTTTTAGTGTTTAACCGGAGATATCCCAGGAAAGCAAAAATCAATGCCTCTTTAAAATTAATAGTTTCGGCATCCGGGATCGTTATCCGACACTTTGTTTTTGAACGGATCTTTTCAACAAGGTAAGCGTTGAAGGCACCGCCGCCTGTTACCAGCACATTTTTTATTTTATGTTTATCTAAATCGGAAGCAATAACATGCGCGATATGTTCAACGGCCGTAGCCAGCAGACTTTGAATATTTTTTCCTTTGAGTTGCGGCATGATCTCCCTTTCAAACCACTCGCGACCTATGGATTTGGCGCCTGTATTTGAATAATAATCGCGATCATTCAGAGCTGCGAGAGTTTTCTTATTTACTTTCCCTCCTCTTGCAAGTTCACCGTCCTTGTCAAAAGCCCTACCAAGTTTTTCCGATAAGTGATTCAAAAGCATGTTGGCCTCACAGATATCGTAAGCAATTCGTTTTCCATTTTTGTCAAACGAAATGTTTGCTATGCCACCTATGTTAAGGCAAGCCTGAAAATCCCCAAACAGGAATTTATCTCCGATTGGAACCAATGGCGCACCCTGACCCTTGTTTGCAACATCCAGGCTCCTGAAATCACATACCGTTGTTATTCCCGTGTGAGCCGCAATTGTCGCCCCACAGCCTATTTGTGTGCTAAACCCTAAAAGAGGCTGATGAAAAACAGTGTGCCCGTGCGAAGCAATAGCATAAGGCCGTCGTTTCAGGGGCTTCAAAAATTTATTTGCTTCTTTAGCAATGAATGCACCATACTCGGCGTGCAGACGAACATAATTTTTAGCGTTCGCATGCTTTGCTTCCGACAACAAATGCTTCCATTTGTAAGGGTAAAGAACTGTTTTAGCCTTAATGATCCTGTAAGAATACTTGCCTTTTGCGGGCTTAAACTCGCACAGAGCAAGATCCAGGCCGTCAAGCGAAGTGCCACTCATCAACCCCAGTATTATTAGTTTATCTCCCTGTTTTACAGCCAAAATAAATTTACATTAAGATTGCAGCAATGCCGCCATACCGTTATATTTGCAAGGTTACAAAAAATAGTATAAACCTTAAAAATTTACATCATGCATTTCGAGTTATCCGAAGAACATTTAATGATCCAGAAGGCAGCCAGGGAGTTTGCTCAAAACGAACTGAAACCGGGAGTTATTGAGCGTGATGAACATCAGAAATTTCCAACCGAACAAATTAAAAAAATGGGCGAGCTGGGGTTCATGGGCATGATGGTAGATCCCAAATATGGCGGGGGTGGAATGGATGCTATCTCCTACGTATTGGCCATGGAAGAGATCTCTAAAATAGATGCTTCCTGCAGCGTGGTGATGAGCGTAAACAATTCTCTGGTTTGCTGGGGACTTGAAACTTTTGGTTCAGAAGAACAAAAACAAAAATACCTGGTGCCTCTTGCTAAAGGAGAAAAAATCGGGGCATTTTGCTTAAGCGAGCCAGAAGCAGGCAGTGATGCTACCTCACAAAGAACTACTGCTATCGATAAAGGCGATCACTATCTCTTAAACGGTACAAAAAACTGGATCACCAACGGTAACAGCGCCTCAACTTACCTGGTAATAGCACAAACGAACGTAGAAGCGGGACATCGTGGAATCAACGCTTTAATCGTTGAAAAAGGAATGCCCGGATTTACCGTAGGTCCAAAAGAAAATAAAATGGGAATTCGCGCCAGCGATACACACTCTTTAATGTTCGACAACGTAAAGGTACCTAAAGCAAATCGCATTGGTGAAGATGGCTTTGGTTTTAAATTCGCTATGAAAACACTGAGCGGTGGCCGTATTGGTATCGCTTCACAGGCCCTTGGTATCGCCAGCGGTGCATACGAACTGGCATTGGCATATTCAAAAGAACGCAAAGCTTTTGGTAAAGAAATCAGCAAACATCAGGCTATCCAGTTTAAACTGGCCGATATGGCTACTCGTATTGAAGCGGCTCGTCTGCTTATTTACAGAGCAGCCTGGTTAAAAGACAACCATTTGCCAATGGATAAAGAAAGCGCCATGGCAAAGGTATTCGCCAGCGAAACTGCAATGTGGACAACAACAGAAGCCGTTCAGGTACATGGCGGTTATGGCTATGTAAAAGAATATCACGTAGAGCGTTTAATGCGCGATGCAAAGATTACACAGATCTATGAAGGAACCAGTGAAGTACAGCGTATTGTAATATCCCGTTCGGTTCTGGCTTAATATTTAAATGATTAAAAAGGAAATCCGCTCAAAAGGCGGATTTTTTTATGTGTCGCCATTTCATAATCTCTTAGCATACAGGACTTAATCTTTGTTAAAAACACTTAAGTTCTTGTTACAAAA
>JAEUTM010000372.1 GCA_016788025.1 Bacteroidia bacterium | reverse complement strand
TTCCAGATTTGCTTTTTGGTTTACGGTTTGGATTCCAATTTCGAAACGGAACAAGCCCGCAGGAACGTTATCGTGAATGAACTGAATAATATCCGGATGCAGAATGTCTGCAGTGATTTCAAATTGAAATACATTCTCCGGCCTGCGATGTTCCAGGATAAACTTAAAAATATCAATTGTGAAATCACGCTTGATGTTAAAGGTTCGGTCTAAAAATTTAATCACACGTCCATTTTGCATCATGTGCAGCAAAGTGGCTTTGATGCTTGCATCAGGCAGATAACGAACTTTGTTGTCGAGGCTGGCAAGACAGAATTCGCATTTGTAAGGACAACCTCTTGATGTTTCGATGTAAAGAACTTTGTTTGCAAGCTCTTCCGTTTTATCGAAACGATAGGGCATGCTTTTCTCGTAATGCTTAAGATCAAAAAGTGGTGCCTGTGGATTTGCAATTACTTGCTCGTTGTAGGTTCTTACCAGGTTGGGAACGTTTTCAATATGGGGATATGAATGAATAAATTCCGAAAAACCAGTTTCCCCTTCCCCAACAATAATATAATCTATTTCATCGCGGGCTATCACAGATTCATACTCATAACTCACCTCAGGGCCACCAAGAAGAATTTTTGAATTTGGATTTAAAGCTTTTATTTTTTTTGCAACCTCAAGCGTTTGCGAAATATTCCAGATATAACAACTGAAAGCAATAATGTCAAAAGCAGCACAGTATCGCGCAACATCATCCTGGTCTTCCTTTATGGTAAACTCTTTCCACTCCAGGCCTTCATGATCCTGGTTTAGTTCATACAAAAGCCTTATGGCTAAATTGGTATGAATGTACTTTGCGTTAAGGGTGGAAAGTAAAATGCGCATGAGTGTAAAGATACGCTTTTGATCGTTGACAGTTGCGGAGGCCGCTACTTTTGTTGTCTCATTTCAACTCCTTTTCTGAAGAGAAATCTTCCGAGAACTGTGAGCAGGAGAGGAAATATAATGCTGCCAATTGTATATACGACATTTGCGGATTCCATCGGTGATATATAAAACAAATCGAAGGCTCTTATAAGCCCAAGGATCGAGACTATTATAAACAATACGCCCGATAGAATAAGTAATATAGAAAGTAGCTTTTTAACGCTTCAAAGGTAGTAAAAGCTTTGTCTATTCAGGCTTTTTCTTATTTTTGTGTAATACACACCCAATGAAAAAAAGCCTCCCATTCGTGTTTTTGTTACTGGTCGTTTTAATGAAAGCCCAGATACCAGCATACGTTCCAACGGTTGGATTAATAGGATACTGGCCGTTTAACGGCAATGCAAACGACCAGAGTATCTGTGGTCATAATGGCACTGTTAACAACGCTACATTAACAACGGACAGATTTAACACCCCAAACAGCGCTTACGAGTTTAACGGACTTTCAAGTAATATAAAAGTATCTAACACACCTACTTTGTCGGGTATGAACGACCTTACAACTTCTGCCTGGATCCAGTTCTATACCCTCTCAAGCCCTGCAAACAATAACGAAATAAGTTATATCGGGAAGTGGGCTCAACATAGCTGTGGAAGTTTAGGAGCAGGTTCCGACACATATCTGATGCATATCAAAACCGGGGTACCTCATATGGTTACGAATAACAATAACGTAATAGGAATATCTCCTCCCGTAACCGCTTTTACATCTTCAGATATCAATCAATGGAAACATATGGTTGGCGTTAGTTCGGCAACCGCGGGTATCAGGTTTTATATTAACGGCGTTTTGGTTGCCACCATGGCGTCGGCGGCCAATACAATATGTACGTCTTCCAATGATCTTTATTTTGGAGCAGATTATATTGTAAGTAGTAGCAGTCTTTGGCGTCATTTCCCCGGAAAGATAGACGATATCGGGATTTGGAACAGGGCTCTGACACCCTGCGAAGTTAATAGCTTATATACAGGTAGCACAACGGCAATCTCCGTGGCTAGCTCGAATTCCACAGTTTGCGCAGGCAATTCAGTAACCTTAACGGCTAGTGGACTCAACACATATACATGGTCTCCCGGCAGCGCAACTGGCTCTAGCCTCGCAATATCTGCTCCTTCCGTATCAACAATTTATACTGTTGTCGGAACAAATACTCTTAACGGTTGTGTAGAATCCGCAACTATTGCGCAAAATATTTCTGCTGTGCCGGATATTTCCGTGGCTCTAAGCGGAACCGTGCCTTGTCCCGGAGCATCTGTGTCATTAATTGCTAGCGGAGCAAACACCTACAGTTGGGTGTCAGTAGGAACCGGCAGTTCAGTTGTTGTAAATCCAACAGGCTTCACAACGTATACAGTTGTGGGTACCAGCAGTTTAGGTTGTTCCTCGACTCAAACCGTAGGTGTGAGTGTTAGTTCTGGTTTTTCCATAACTGCACAGGCGTCTCCAAGTTTGGTATGTGTGGGAGGTACCAGCACGCTCACAGCGAGCGGAGCTCAAAATTATACCTGGCAACCAGGTAGTATTCCAGGCAGCGTAATAACGGTCACACCACCGGTCTCAACAACTTACACAGTTATCGGGGAAAGCCAGGGTTGTATCGACACTGCGGAGGTAACCGTTAATATAGGAAAGATTGTTAACGTTATAGCTCTGGGTAGCTTTTGTAATAGCGGCACCATTAATATAGGTGTAACCGGACTTACACCAAATGACTCTTTAGTTTGGTCCGGACCTGGAATTTCAGGTACTATAGGCGGCTCTGTCATTTCTACCTCAGTACCCGGAAATTTTACGGTTGTAGTTACTGATACTGTTACCGGCTGCACAGGAACAGGCTTCGTAAATATTCCGCCCGGAATTCCGGATTTTAGTATCACGCCTTCAACTACTGTTGTGTGTTCGCCCGGACCACCGATTAATTTATTGGTTAATCTCAGCGCCGGGCTCAATTGGGCTCCTTCTGCAGAAGTGTCACCAAACACAGGACCTTTCGTTTCAGTTAATCCGAGCGTAACGACCACTTATACTGTTTTTGCTACTCTTGGAAGTTGTAGCTCTACTGCCGCTGTTACAATATCAGTGAACAATGTTCCATCCGTCATACCTGTTTATGGCGATACTGTTTCCTGCTATGGCAAAACGATAACATTAGTTGCAGATGGAGCAGCGGATTTCCACTGGATGCCAAATAACGTAAGCGGCGCAACGGTAAATGTGTCGCCTACACACTCCACCACATATACCGTAACAGGTTCTAACGGTGCCTGCAGTAACACCGGCACATTTCACGTAAAAGTAAATGCCGGACCAAGTGTGAACACTTTTTTACAACCGCCCATTATTTGTATCGGACAAACCGCCGTTCTGGTTGCTGTTGGGGCACCAACGCTTGCATGGATCGTAAGCGATCCTCCTGCCATTTCTCCAACGGTAGCAGTTAGTCCGAGCGCAACAACACAATACAGTGTTGTTGGAACTAGTTCCCTGGGTTGCATTACTATTGCTACCGTTGAACTTCAGGTGATCAATAGCCCGGCAATTACTGCGACTGCGTCGGCTTATAGCATATGCTCAGGACAATCAGCAACTCTTGCAGCGCTTGGAACTGGCAGTCATACCTGGCATCCAGGACCATTTTTTGGGGATACTATTGTTGTGACGCCAACAACTTCAACAACGTACACCGTATTAGCAGATACTACTATCTGTGGCTACGTTACAGTGAGGATACAGGTTAATAATTGCGAGAACAAACATTTGGGTCTTGCTTACAATTTTGGAACGCCCGTTTTGTACAACGGCGAGTTGTTCAAAGTAGACGCACAACTGGTGGTGAACAATAATTCAAATTCACAGATGAGTGCAGTGGATCTTTCAGCAGATCTTAATGAGTTGGCCCAGTCGCCCGTTACGTTTACACTTCAATCAGGACCTTCTGTTTCTCAGGGTAGTCAGTTAAGTATTAACCATAATTTTAATGGAAGTTTAAATAAAAGTTTAACCGACACCTTTGCGGTGTTACCGGGTGGACGAACCGACACAATATATTTTTCTTTTGTTATGGATCCGCATGGTTTTTCCGGTCAGCTAAAAGGATCTGCCACCGGGAGCGCAAGAGATATTTTTGGAATTATCGCCAGAGATACTTCTCAAAAAGGACTTCAGTGGGATCCAGACAACGACGGAAATCCGACAAATAATAACGAGTGGACACCGATCGAGATACCTGTAATTGATTTATTTATTCCTTCAGCTTTCTCACCAGACGGTGATGGTATAAACGATAAGTTTGTCATTAAAGGATTAAATGCACGGTCCGCAGATCTCCTTGTATTTAACCGTTGGGGAAATAAGGTTTACGAAAAGAAAAATTACGACAATTCCTGGGACGGGAGCTCTGAAGCTGGTTTTACGTTGGGTAAAGGCAAACTACCCGACGGCATTTACTATTATATCCTTCAATTCCAGGATCAAAGTAAAGACATTCACAAGGGTTTTATCGTAATGAAATATTGATTTTTGCTTTTTTTAGAATTTGTCAGGACACATATTAGTTACCTTCGTATAAAACCTCACAAATTATGAAACACTTTGTTACTCTTGCGCTTTTAGTTTCTGCAGCACTTTCTTCTTTTGCCCAGGCCCCGGTTTGGAAAAAAGAACAACTTATGCCAACGGCCGAACTTGCCGACAAAATTAAAACCAATGCTAAAGACAAACCTATTCTTTTTAATGTAGGCCCTATGGACCAGATTAAGGGTGCGGTGTTTGTTGGCCGTGGTACCAGTGCTACAAGCATCGAAAAAATGAAGTCTAGTCTTAGTTTAGAAAATAAAAATAAAGCAGTTGTGGTGTATTGTGGATGCTGTTCTTATGCAAGTTGTCCGAATATTAAGCCCGCTTATGATGCCTTGATTGGTTTAGGATTTAAAAATGCAAAAGTATTGGAACTTCCGGTGGGTATAAAAGAAGATTGGGTGGCTAAAGGTTATCCTATGGAGGAGGAATGAAAGCCGGAGAAAGTCATCGAGTTCCAAACACACACAAATAAATATAGGCCGTCTGATGAAGACGGCCTTTTTATTTTTTTGCCGGCATTCTGTAGCCAATCTTTTTCCTCTTGGAATTTGCCTTTTTATCCAGCAATTCATCCAGGTATTGGAAGACCAATTCGATATTCTTGGTATTATTCTCCGTTTTTCTTTTTATTTCCTCTATACCTAAACGTAGTTCAGTAGTGTCACCAGGCTTTGTCTTATGCGTGTAAAGATGCGCATGATTTGAATGTTAACCGACATCGCTTTGTCACTGTTAAGCACGCTTGACAACATTGCCACGCCTTGTTCTGTGAAACAAAACGGGCTATGTCTTAGACCCATTTTTTCCGAATTGGAGGTCACAATTTGTGACCTCCAATTTTGTAGCTCCTTCACAGTCATTTCGAACATAAAATCCTTAGGAAAACGCTTTATATTACGTTTTACGGATTGCTTTAATACTTTAGTTTCCACACCATACAATTCTGCTAAATCTCTATCTAGCATTACTTTTTCACCCCGGATCAAATAAATCTTATTCATGACCAAATTATCCGACACCACCATTTTATTCTTTACTTCCATAAGATAAAGATATATTGGCGCTGGCGCACTCCTTGCCACAAATCATAGTATTTGTAATGCGAGACCATAATATTACATTTGCCCCATGCATCTTCGTCTAGCCAATATCAGCGACATTCCGCAAATTCTTAAACTTGTTTCTGAAGTCGTACCTTTCATGAACGCCGACGGCAATCTTCAATGGGACAACAATTATCCAAATAAAGAAGCTTTTACCCGTGATATCCACCTTATGAAACTTTGGGTTGCGGAATTAGATGGCAATGTGGCCGGGGTTTCTGCAATTACAACCGATCAGGATCCAGAGTATGCAGACGTAGGGTGGGATCTTAACGAAACAGCTATTGTTACACACAGACTTGCGGTAAGTCCGCGTTATCATGGTAAAGGTGTTGCAATCGCATTAATGAAGAAGGCAGAGGAGGAGGCCATTCGCCGTGGAATAAAAACACTGCGTATTGATACAAACAGCATGAATAAAGCCACGCAGAATCTGTTTCCAAAAATGGGTTATGTGTTTTCAGGAGAAATAGGATTAAGCTACCGGCCAGGTTTGAGATTTTTTTGTTACGAAAAAAGACTCAGTTAAACTGACGCTTCTTCAGCAATTCGAACGGGTTTTTCGGGTAACACTACTGTAAATTCTGTTCCTTCATCCAATGCGCTTGTTACTGAGATATGTCCGCCCATCGATTCGATCTGGGTTTTTACCATAAACAATCCTATGCCCTTGCCACCAATATTTTCGTGGAAACGCGCATAAAGACCGAATATCTTGTCACCATATTTTTTTAAGTCCAAACCAAGTCCATTATCGCTGAAAGTGATTACTATGTTTTCGCCTTGTTTCTTTGAACTGATTTTTATGACAGGTTTCCTTCCGGGTGACCGGTATTTTATACTATTGGTAATAAAATTATAGAAAATGCTGTAGATGTAGCTTTTTACAGATTTAATTGTACCCACCTGGAGATCAGTTTCAATTTTTACTCTTTCTTTTTCGATAGTGTCATGGATTGCAATGCTGATGTCTTTTAATATTTCACTAAAAATAACCTCTTCTTTATTTTCCGCTACACCCGATCGGATTTCAAGAATTTTATTAAGATCCTTTACAACCGCATCAAGACGTTCAACCGCTTTGTACATAAATTCCTGGCTCTTTAAACGTTCCGGGTCCGATAAATTTCCTTTCAGGATATTTGATATGCCCATGATCTGCGCAACCGGCGATCGCAGATTATGCGACACCATATATGCAAACTGCTCGAGGTTTTTACTGTGGGTCATGAGATCCGAAAGCATATGTTCGCGTTCTTTAGAGAGTTTTTCCTTTTGCTCTTCAGCCGCTTTCCTTTCAGATATATCCGTAAAATTTGATACCAGGGCATTAATGGCTTGTTCGTGCAGCATGTTGGTAAGCGTTCCCTCACACCAGATCCAGGTTCCGTTTTTATGTTTTAAACGAAACTGAAAGGTAAAAGAAGCGCCGGGCTCTCCGAGTACAGCCGCACGTTTACGTGCAAGTGTTATCTGATCATCCGGATGAAAAAATTCGTGAGCTGGTTTATTTATAACCTCATTCTCTTTGTAGCCAAATGTTTTCCAGACAGAAGGACTGGCATACACAAAGTTGCCATCAACGCTCGTGAGCGTTTTCATGTCGGTACTTTTTTCGATAAGTGCACGGAAACGTTTTTCGTTTTGAACCACAAGGTCTTCGGTTACCTTATGCTGATTGTTCCTGTCGAAAATTTCCATGGCAAAAGAAAGATCTCCCGCCGCTTCCAGTAAAAGATCAATTTCCTGTTTATCAAAAAAATCAACTTGTGTGGAACTCAGGTTAAAAAGGCCAACCATTTTGCCGAATTTTTTTATCGGCAATGATATAGCTGAGCGAACATCGTGTTTGGAAATGCCACCGCGCAACGGTTCAAGTAAGGGATCGTTTAGCAGATCATTACTAACAGCGTATTGAGCGCTATGGTAGGCCCGCCCGACAGGCGTGTTTTTTAAAAGAGGATTGTTGTAATCGATCGGGCCGCTTTCAACGCTGCTGCGCATTCCGCCAGGTTCCCCTTCGATATATGCAAGCTGCAGCTGATTGTTTTCATCCAGCAAATCTATCCAGGCTACTCTGAATTTTCCGATGGTGATCGCAATTTCGCAGGCTTTTTTCAGAAGATCATCCTGGTTTCGAATATGAACGATACTTTGATTGACGGCGCTTATGAAAGCATACAACCTGTTCAGTTTTTCAATCTCAAGTTCCGCTTTCTTTCGCTCGGTGATATCAACAGATAAAATAAAAATCCCTTCCGGTACAGGTTGCACACTTAACTCAAAAAAACGTCTTACACCATTCGGGAAAACAAATTCATTTTCAAGATGTGAGGGAACCCTGTCGACCATACATTTCTGCAATACTTTGAACAGGTCCGACTGTTCAACGCCGGGATATTTTTCCTGGATAGTGCTGCCCAACAGATCTTCACTTTTGTATGTGCTATATTCAGAAAGTGCTTTGTTTACGTAAATGTAGCGCCAATTAAAATCGATAATTTGCGCACCTTCCATCATATTATCGAGGGTTTCATGGAAGCGTTTTTCACGAACCTCAAGATCATGTTCCGCTTTTTTACGATCGGTTACGTCTCTTACATTTATTACAATCGCTCCAATATTCGGGTCCTTTAATTTATTCATGAAAGTACCCTCCAGCCAAATGTAGTTTCCATTTTTATGTTTTACCCGGTAGGTAACCTGGGTTACCTTATTCGGTAAGGGAATAATTTCTTCCAGGTATCGACGAACATTCGCACGATCCTCCGGGTGTACTTCATCTGTTTTTACGTGTGAACCACTTCGTGCATGTCCCGTCACACGTTCCGCAGAAGCGCTCCGATACACATAGTTTAATTTGTCATCAAGCAACACAATAATATCTCCGTTGTTTTCTATCAAGGTTTGAAAAACATATTCTTGTTTTTTAAGCTGGCCTTCACCGGCCAGGCGCTTGGAGCGTTGACTAAAAAAGCCATACAGGGCGTAAACAATTAAAATGATCGCTAATCCTAAAAAGGTAATAATGCGCCAGCTAACCTCACTCATGGAATCTTTCATACGTGCCTGGCGATATTTAAAAAGAAAGCTGGTGCGCGACAGGCCGCGGGTTAACAAGGAGTCGATTTTTCGTAATTTAACTAAATGGCCTATGCTGTTTCCTTTTTTAATGGAATCGGGTACGTTACTTCGCACCAACCACGAAAGCTCGCTTTTGATGAGAGTATCCAACTGCGCAGCCACACCGGTGTTCACCGAATCGAGCACATGATTCTTCAGAACTTCAATTTCTTCCGCAACGCTTGCGCTATCGCCGCTAAGCAAGGTAAATGGTTTAAATAACGCCGTATCTTTAGTTTCTGAGGGGGTACTGGCTGTGATACTATTCAGTTGTCTGGAAAGATTCTGAAATGTAGAGTGAACAACAACGGTTCGATTCGTAAGCCAGGAATAACGAATCATATCATTGTAGGCCTTATAATAAAAAAGGAAACTTGAAAAAACCAAAAGAATGGCAATCGAATAAAATACAATGTTCTTTCTCATACTTTGGGGTTAAAATGAGATAGTGTTCACTGTAACGCAGCAAGGATTTATTTTTGAAGAAACGAAATACAATCCCTGATGCACAGCATCATATACTAAATTTATTAAAAAACAGCAGAGTGCCCAATCTTCACGACAGTTTAATATACTCAAATGCCTCATCTCTTGCTTTAAACAGCAAGTTAAGTCTATTTGTTTAAACCCAAAGGCGGAAAACCGCCCTTTTTTAAATGGATTTAGAAATTAAAGGGTTTATAATCAATGGATTTCTACGAAATAGTCAAAAATTCTAATTAAAGAGGTATTTTGTTCGACGAATCACCATAATAGGGGATTTACATTTTTCAGTAGAATCTTACATGCCTTCATTCAAGCATCAGGCTTTTTACACGTTTATTGCCACCCGAAATAAAGTGCAAAAAATAAATGCCACTTTCGCAATTTTGAAATTCGATGGAAATTTTATCTGACTCATGTTTAATAATGAATGGCACTGATTGACCAAGTGAATTGACAATAAGAATATCACTAAGGTTTTTTCCTTCTAAGGTTACCTTGTTTTGTTTTGCAGGATTCGGAAAAACGATTATCGGAGATTCTGTACTGTTTTCATTCAAACCAGTACTAGTAACACTGGCGCCAGTAATCATAATGTCATCCAATAGTACGTAACCTGCGTTAATCATCTCAGCATCAAAATAAAAACTCACAGCCGTTCCGGAAGGCGCCGCTAATGTGTGCGTGCAGCTTACCCATTTTATGTTTGCTGTATCCAGGGGAGGCACATAATCGGCCACATCATCCAGCGTGTAGGTGGTAGGAGACGTAAAACCGCTGCCCCAGCGGGCTATAAGTTGCTTGCCAGATCCTCCCACAGAATACGAAACCGCGACATTCGGAATAAGAAAATTGTTTTTCGTACAAGCGGCCTTAAAACTTATCGTTAAGGTGTTTATGCCGGTAAGATCAAGACTTGTAGAGAAAAAGGAAACGGTAGTGGAAGTGGTATTCATTTCCTCTGTGTACAGGCACTTACTCATTCCTGCTCCGAAAAAGGGATGAACACTCCAGGAACCCGCGGGTGACATGCCCCAGCCGGCTGGCAGGCCACTATTAAAATCAGCGCTTGCCAGTTGACTTTTTCCGGCAACAACGATGCAGCAACATAGGATGATAAATGTTCTCATGTTTATAAATTTCATTTGAATAAAGTTAGAACAAATCCGTCTCGAAAGATTGTACAAAACAGGGATGTTATTGCACTATTTATTTCTTTGTCATCGTCTGTATGCAAGGGTAAGAGCTGCAGCTAGTAGAAATGGTATAGGTCAAAACAATTTTCTTTGCGTTTTCAAGGATCTCGCCACCGCCTTTGGCGGTAACACCGGAAGCCGACTGATCAACAGTAAGGAGATTACCGGTTTCACCACTAAGATCTGATTTTAATGTGCTCACCGGTCCGAAAAAAGGAGAAATAGAAATCTGAAATGGATTGTCGCCATCGCTTAGCGTGGTGATGTTTGCTGTGTATGTTTGCCCCGACTGAGTGATCGTAGTATTATACTCTCCGTGGAGGTTATATGGCATTAACTTTACAGTTACCTTTCGGCTTGCTGTCGCCTTGTTCCCACTCTTATCGCTTACAGTATATACCACTGTTTGTACCGCTGCATTATTAACGTCCACTTCAGAGTTCCAGGTGCTTGAAATGTTCCCGCTAAGATCTCCATAGGTTTCATCCATCGCTATGGCTCCAGGATCTTGCATAGGGTAACCAAAGATAAATACGAAGTCGCTTTGACCTTTAAGAGTGATCACCGGAGGTGTTGTATCTTTTTTAGTTTCGTTTTCAGCGTTATTGTCTTTCTTTTTGCAGGGAGAGTTTATGATGAAGCTAAGCGAAAGGGAAGAGATAAAAAGTAGTTTTTTCATTTTCAGTAAAGCTTTTTACCAAAAAAAGTAAAATATTTCCTTTTCATTGAAGCGTTTGATTGACCGATAGCACACCCCTGCGCGCGTTGGCAAAGGCCGGCGCGGTGATGATAAGCCGTGAATTGAGCTTTGTTAGATTGATCTTAAGGCGATTTATCGTCCTTAAGCTGATCAATCTTACAAAGCACAAGTGAGCGTTGGAAATCGCCGGCCTTGATTTTTTCGTTCTTTTGCATCAAGGCAAAAGAACAATTCAAAAAATGTATTCTGAAATTACTTCCTTGTTAACACCTCCACAATTGGTCGCTCCACATTATTTGTGGAGATTGTATAAGTCAACGTGATTTTCTTTCCTTGCTCCTGGATCTCTCCAACACCATAAGCCATCTCCGTCTCATTAGCCTGGGAAAAGGTAAATGCGTCGCCGATGGTTCCGGCCAGGTCTACGTTTAAACTTGGTAATGTGCTATAAAATGGGGCAATAGTTAT